>CALXEN010000052.1 GCA_944387325.1 uncultured Clostridia bacterium
GCGCCAACGACGTTCTGGAAGGCGTTGCCATCATGAAGGCTGAGGGCGTTGAGTGCTCCATCACCGGCAACTCCACCAACCCCACCCGGTTCCAGCACCTGGTTGCCGGCACCTACAAGAAGTGGGCCATTGAGAACGGCAAGAAGTACTTCTCCGTCGCTTCCGGCGGCGGCACCGGCCGTACCCTCCATCCCGACAACGTGGCCGCCGGTCCTGCCAGCTACGGCCTGACCGACAGCATGGGCCGTATGCATGGCGACGCTCAGTTCGCCGGCTCCAGCTCCGTGCCTGCTCACGTAGAGATGATGGGCCTCATCGGCATGGGCAACAACCCCATGGTAGGCGCTACCGTAGCCTGCGCCGTGGCTGCTTCCCAGGCCAACGCCTGATCCTTCCACCCATTGAAGAAATGATAAAATCCCCCGCAGTCCCGAGACTGCGGGGGATTTTTGCAATCTTCAGCCAAAAGGGCTATAATGGAGAGGAAATTTTCAACAGGGGGAGAGAGGATCATGGAAGAAAAGTTTGAGTTCCTCAAAGAGAATGTGGAGCGGATCCGGGAGGAGATGACCCGGGCCGCCCTGTCCGCAGGCCGGAAACCGGAGGAGATCCTCCTCTGTGCCGCCTGCAAAACCCGCACCGTGGAAATGGTGAAGGCCAGCGCCGCCCTGCCCATCGATCTGTTCGGGGAGAACCTCGTCCAGGAGCTGGTGGAGAAAACCGATGCCGGGGCTTACCTGGGGAAGCCGGGGCATTTCATCGGCCATCTCCAGACCAACAAGATCAGGCAGGTCCTGGGCCGGGCCAGCCTCATCCAGAGCGTGGACAGCCAGAGGCTGCTGCTGGCCCTGGAAAAGGAGGCCGCCAAGCGGGACCTGACCCAGGATATCCTGGTGGAGGTGAACATTGGCCGGGAGGAGAGCAAGACCGGGATCCTCCCCGAGGAACTGTGGCCTCTCCTGGAGCTGGCCGGCGGCCAGCCCCATATTCGGGTGAAGGGCCTCATGGCTATCCCGCCTGCCGCCCTTGGCGAAAAGGAGAGCCGGGGGTATTTCGCCGCCATGCGGAAACTCTTTGAGCAGGCGGACACCCTGGGCTATCCCAACCAGTCCATGGAGGTCCTCTCCATGGGAATGAGCGACGACTTCGCCAACGCCATCCTGGAGGGGGCCACCCTGGTCCGGGTGGGCACCGCTATCTACGGACCCCGGTATTATCCCCCCAAGAAGTGAGAGGACCTCTTACTTCTTGAATACATATTCCTCCAGCCGGCGGAAGGCCTCCTCCACCCGGCTGAAAGGAAGGGCCAGATTCATCCGGATGGCGCAGGGGTGCTGGAACATACAGCCGTCCTGCCAGGCTACACCCACATCCCAGCCGGCCTTTTCCAGCTGCTGGATGGTCATGCCGTGGCTTTCACACCATTTGGTGCAGTCCAGAAAGAGCATATAGGTCCCCTGGGGCATGGAGACCTGGATCTCCGGCCAGTGGGTGCGGATGTATTCCACTCCATACCGGACGTTTTGGGTCAGGACCTGGTTCAGCTCGTCCACCCACTCCCGGCCTTCCGGACGGTAGGCGCCGATGAGGGCGTGCATACTCAGCACATTCATGTCATTGTAATGGCACTTGGAGGATCGGGCCACCACCCGGTCCCGGAGGGCCTGGTTGTAGATGATGTGGTAGCTTCCCACCAGTCCGGCCAGATTGAAGGTTTTGCTGGGGGCATAGAAGGCGGCTACGTTCTCCCGGGCCCAGTCATTGACCATCTGGGTGGGAATGTGCTTATGTCCCTCCAGGATCAGGTCGCTCCAGACCTCGTCGCTGATGACGGTACAGTGGTTGGCCTGGTAGACCTCCATGGCCTTCTCCAATTCCCAACGTTCCCAGACCCGGCCGCAGGGATTGTGGGGGCTGCAGAAGATGGCGGCATGGATGTGATGCTCCTTCAGCTTGGCGTCCATGTCCTCATAATCCATCCGCCATACCCCGCTCTCATCCAGCTTCAGAGGGCTGTGGACGATTTTGTACCCGTTGTTGTTCAAAAGTCCGGTAAACCCGATGTAGGTGGGGCTGTGGACCAGCACCGGGTCCCCGGGAGAGGCCAGACAGGCCAGGGCGCTCATGACCCCGCCCAGGACCCCGTTCTCATAGCCGATGCAGTCGGCGGTCAGGCCGGTGACCCCGTTCCGGTCCTCCTGCCACCGGATGATGGAATCGTAGTATTCCGCCGTGGGCTGGAAATACCCGAAGGCCGGGTGCTGGGCCCGGCGGATGATGGCCTCCTGGATGGTGGGAACGGTGGGAAAGTTCATATCCGCCACCCACATGGGGATAACGTCAAATCCCTCCTTGGGACCAAGGGGGGCAAAGCCGCCCTGGCCCACCATATCCACGGCAATGGCATCCATCCCGCTCCGGTCCAGGATGGAAGTGAAATCATACTTCATAGTCAACACTCCCTGGGGCATGGCCCATTATTTTTCTTCTCTCATTATACCAATCTTCGGAAAGAAATACCATCCTCTTCCGGGATGGGGGACAGGAAGATTTTTGTTGAAAATCCTTTGGAAATTGGCTACAATAAAGCGGAAACGCACCAGCCACGGAGGCAAGAAGATGATACGGAATATTTTATTTGACCTGGATGATACTCTGCTGGACTTCAAAATGGCCGAGAAGGTCGCCCTGACCAGGACCCTGGAATGGGCGGGAATCACCCCCGACCAGCGGGCCATAGACCATTACAGCAAAATTAACAGCCGTCAGTGGGAACGGCTGGAAGCGGGAGAGATCACCCGGGCCCAGGTAAAGCTGAGCCGGTTTGAGCTGTTTTTCCGGGAGGAGGGAATCAGTGCGGACCCGGCCCAGGCGGCGGCCCGGTACGAAAGCCTGCTGGGTCAGGGCCATTACTGGATCCCCGGCGCCAAGGAGCTGCTGGAGACCCTCCAGGGAAAATACCGTCTCTACCTGGCCACCAACGGCACCGCCTCGGTACAGCATGGCCGGATGGCCAGCGCCGGGATGGAGGGGTATTTTCAGGATATTTTTATCAGTGAGGAACTGGGGGCGGACAAACCCAGCCTGGAATATTTCCATATTTGCTTTGACCGTATCCCGGATTTCAAGCCGGAGGAGACCCTCATGGTGGGGGACCGGCTCACCAGCGATATTCTGGGGGGAAACCGGGCGGGGATCCCCACAGTCTGGTATAACCCGGAAAAGCTCCCTGCACCCGACCAGCCCAAACCTGCCTATACCATCACTTCTCTGGACCAGCTTCCCGGACTGGCGGCAGAGCTGTAAAAAAGAAAGCAAGAGGAAAATGAGCGAACGAATCCTATCCATTGTAATAGAGTCCTTCCCCAAAATGCTTTTGGCGGGGATCAAGATTACCATTCCCCTCACCATCATCAGCTTTTCCATTGCCATGGTCATTGCAGTGGCGGTGGCCCTGGTCCAGCTGGCCAATGTTCGGGGACTGAAACAGCTGGCCCGTTTCTATATCTGGGTGGTGCGGGGCACCCCCCTCATGGTGCAGCTGTTTATCGTATTTTACGGCCTGCCCAACTTGGGGGTCGTCATTGATCCCTTCCCCTGTGCGGTGGTGGTGTTCAGCCTGAATGAGGGGGCCTACTGTGCCGAGACCATGCGGGCAGCCATCCAGTCGGTGCCCCAGGGGCAGATCGAGGCCGGGTACTGCGTGGGGATGAACTATCTCCAGATCATGTGGCACATTGTGCTGCCCCAGGCCTTCCGCACCGCCTTCCCGCCCCTCTCCAACAGCCTCATCGGGATGGTGAAGGATACCTCCCTGGCGGCCAACATCACCGTCACCGAGATGCTCATGACCACCCAGCGGATCGTGGCCTATTACTACGAGGCCCTGGCACTGTACATAGAGGTGGCCCTGGTGTACCTGCTGTTCTGCACCGTCCTCACCTGGGTGCAGCGGTGGGGAGAGAACAGACTGGACATCACCCGACGGAAGGGGGCGGCGGAGACATGAACGAAATCCTTCGGCTGGAAGAGATCCATAAACAGTTCGGCACCCTGGAGGTGCTGAAGGGGGTCAGCCTCACCGTTAGCCAGGGGGAGGTGGTGGCCATCCTGGGCCCCAGCGGCAGCGGTAAGACCACCCTCCTCCGGTGCATGAACTTTCTGGAGACCGCCGACAGCGGTCGCCTGACCATGGACGGGGAAACCTTTGACCTGGGCCGGATCACCAAAAAGGAGATGGCCCGGCTCCGGCGGAAGACCGCCTTTGTGTTTCAGAACTATAACCTGTTCCTGAACAAGACTGCCCTTCAGAACGTGACCCAGGGTCTGACCGTGGCCCGGAAGATGCCCCGTGTCCAGGCAGAAGAGATCGGAATGGCCATGCTGGAAAAGGTGGGCCTGGCCGACCGTGCGGGATATTACCCCCACCAGCTCTCCGGAGGCCAGCAGCAGCGGGTGGCCATTGCCCGGGCCCTGGCCACCGACCCGGAGATCATTTATTTTGACGAGCCCACCAGCGCCCTGGACCCGGAACTCATCGGGGAGGTGCTGGGGGTGATCCAGCAGCTGGCCGCCGAGGGCCGGACCATGCTGGTGGTCACCCACGAGATGGCCTTTGCCCGGAACGTTTCCACCCGCACCCTCTTCATGGAGAGGGGCGTAGTGGTGGAGCAGGGCCCAACCAAAGAAGTATTCGATCATCCCCGGCAGGAGCGGACCCGTGCCTTTCTCCAGGGATTGGAACATTGAAGAAAAGAAAAGGAGAAACCCATGAAAAAGAAACTTGCCCTTGCCCTGGCAGCCCTTTTGCTGCTGGCTTTCACAGGATGCACTTCCACCCAGAATGATGGCTCCCAGACCGGGGAGATCGACCAGGCCATAGACCAGCTGGCGGCCATCCAGGAAAAGGGAGAGATCGTCATTGCCATGGAGGGGGCCTGGGCTCCCTGGACCTACCATGACGACACCGACACCCTGGTAGGCTTTGACACCGAGGTGGGCCAGGCCATTGCGGAAAAGCTGGGGGTCACCCCTACCTTTGTGGAGGGGGAATGGGACAGCCTCTTTGCGGGGCTGGACAGCGGCCGGTATGACGTGGTCATCAACGGGGTGGAGGTCACCGAGGCCCGGGCGGAAAAATACGATTTCAGCACCCCCTACTGCTACATCAAGACTGCCCTCATCGTCCGGGAGGACAACACCGACATCAACTCCTTTGAGGACCTGGAGGGGAAGAGCACCTGCAACAGCATCGCCAGCACCTACATGGACCTGGCCGAGAGCTACGGAGCCACCGCCACCGGGGTGGACACCCTGGAGGAGACCCTCCAGATGGTCCTGGCAGGACGGGCGGACGCCACCCTCAACGCCGAGGTATCCTTCTACGATTATATGAACGTCCACCCCGATGCCCAGCTGAAGGTGGTGGCCCTCACCGAAGAAGCCAGCCAGGTGGCCATCCCCATGCGGAAAGGGGAGGAGAGCGCTTCTCTCCGCCAGGCCATTGACCAGGCCATCCAGGAACTGCGGGAGGATGGGACCCTGGCCCGGCTCAGCGAGAAGTACTTCGGCAGCGACATCACCGCCCAGTAATGGGAAATCCATATCTGGAACGGATGCGGGCAGGGGAAGCACTTTCTCCTGCCCAGCAGCTGCTGATGGCCCTTCAGCTCAGCGTTCCCGCCATGCTGGCCCAGGTCTCCTCCATCGCCATGCAGTACATTGACGCCTCCATGGTGGGGCGGCTGGGGGCCAACGCCAGCGGTGCCATCGGCCTGGTCTCCAGCACCACCTGGCTTTTCGGGGGCCTTTGCAGCGCCGCCGCCATCGGGTTCACCGTTCAGGTGGCCCAGCGGGTGGGCGCCCGGGAGGAGGAAGAGGCTCGTTGCCTGGTCCGCCAGGGGCTGGCGGTGACCCTGGTCTTCAGCCTGGGATTGCTGGCCCTGGGGGCGGCAATCAGCGGAAAACTGCCGGACTGGCTGGGGGGAGCGCCCGACATCTGCCCCGATGCCAGCTGGTATTTTCTGGTTTACAGCCTTACCCTGCCGGTGACCATGGCCAACTACCTCACCGGGGGAATGATCCAGTGCAGCGGCAATATGAAGCTGCCCGGCTTCCTGCACGTGGTCATGTGTCTGCTGGATGTGATCTTTAACAGCCTGCTCATTTTTCCCACCCGGCAGGTGGGGGCATTCACCCTGCCCGGGGCCGGGCTGGGAGTGACGGGAGCCGCCCTGGGCACCTCCCTGGCCCAGCTGACGGTGGGCCTGGTGCTGCTGTGGTACCTCCTTGCCCGAAGCCCTGCGCTGGCCCTCCGGCCGGGAGAGCCCTTCCGGTTTTCCAAAGAGCAGCTGAAACGGGCAATTAAGATCAGTCTGCCAGTGGGCTGCGAACAGTTTATCATGTGCAGCGCCTATGTGATGGCCACCCGGATCGTCAGCCCTCTGGGCACCATCGCCCTGGCTGCCCACAGCTTTGCGGTGACGGCGGAAAGCCTCTGCTATATGCCGGGGTACGGCCTGGGCACGGCGGCCACCACCCTCATCGGCCAGAGCGTGGGGGCGGGGAGAAAGGACCTGACCCGCCGCCTGGCCTGGATGACCACCGGCCTGGGAATGGTCATCATGACCCTCAGCGGGGCCCTCATGTATCTCCTGGCCTCCGCCATGATGGCCCTCCTTACCCCTGACCCGGCCATCCGGGCCCTGGGGGCCGGGGTGCTCCGGATCGAGGCCTTTGCGGAACCCCTCTATGGGGCCTCCATTGTTGCGGCGGGGGCGTTCCGGGGAGCGGGGGATACCCTCATGCCCAGCTGTTTCAATTTTTTGAGTATGTGGTGCGTCCGGATCCCACTCTCTGCTTTCCTGGCTCCCCGGCTGGGGCTGGAGGGGGTCTGGCTGGCCATGTGCCTGGAGCTCTGCTTCCGGGGCCTGCTCTACCTGGGCCGGATGAAGCGGGGCCGGTGGATGAAAGTTTAAACTGTGAAAATGGGGGCGTTTCCCCGGGAAACGCCCCGCTTTTTTTGCCAAAATGTTGCCAAGGTGGGAAAACCGGGGGTATAATAAACTTTATAGAGAGAAGGTAGGGGGGATGGTATGCTGCGGGTAGAGGACAAATTCTGCTGTTCCGAACAGGAATTGACCCTGATTCAAAGGCGGCTGGAGGTGGTGCTGGCGGCAGATACCAACCAGAAATCTCCCCTGGGCTACAAGGTTACCAGCGTTTATTTTGACGATTATCAGGACTCCAAACTGGGGGATAATCTCAGCGGAGTGAGCCACCGGAACAAATACCGGATCCGGATCTATGACGACAGCTTTGATACCATCAAGCTGGAAGTAAAGTACAAGGCCTACAACCGGGTAGCCAAGCTGAGCAGGACCATCTCCTGGGGACAGATGGAAGCCTTGCTCCTGGGCAGGACCATCCCGGACCCCCAGCCCTCAGGGGAGAACCCGGTCTCCCTCTTTAACCTGTCCATCCGGCAGGATCTCCTCCGGCCCAAGGTGATCGTGGAGTATGACCGGAAAGCCTTTGTTTACCCGGCGGGAAATGTGCGGATCACCCTGGACCGGAATGTCCGCCACAGCCGGGACCTGGAGCGGTTTCTCCAGGGAAACCGGTGTGCCTATTCCCCCGTGCCCCGGATGGACCGGGTGCTGGAGGTGAAATATGATTCTTTCCTGCCCCAGTTTGTGGCGGGACTTCTGGAAACGGGAAACCTGAACCAGACCAGTTATTCCAAATACGGCATGAGCCGAATGTGGGAGGGTTAAGTCATGTCTTTCAAGGATATTTTCAAGACCGGTTTTTACGAGGCTTTTGTGGGGGGCGCCACCGAACTGAGCGGGGTCTCCATCCTGGTGATCCTGGCGGTGTCCGGGGTCATCGGCCTTTACATCTATCTGGTCTACCGGCTTTCCTCAAAGGCGGCCTTCTATTCCCGGGACCTGAATGTCTCCCTGGCCATTATGCCGGTCATCATCGCCGCCATTATGGTGGCCATGCAGGCCAGCCTGCTGGTCTCCCTGGGCATGGTAGGCGCCCTCTCCATCGTCCGGTTCCGGAATGCGGTGAAGAACCCCATGGATCTGGTCTACCTGTTCTGGAGCGTCAGCGCCGGGATCATCTGCGGGGTGGGGCTCCATACCCTGGCAGGCTGCCTCTGCGTCATTACCACCATCCTGATCCTTGCCCTTCAGTCCCTCCCCGGCATCAAGGCATCCTCGGTGCTGGTTCTCCGCAGCCGGGACAGGGCCCTGGACTGGAGCCGGGTGGAAGAGCTGGTGAAAACCTATTCTGCCCGGTATAAGCAAAAAGCCCGGAGCTACCAGTCCGGGGAGACGGAGGTGATCTACGAGATCACCCCCAAACAGGAGCAGGAACTGCTGGACCGGCTGGGGGACCTGGAAGGCCTCCAGTATGTGGGGATCCTCTCCCATGACGGGGAATACCGGGTCTAAGGAGCGGCAGGATGATCAAGAAAATTTCCCTCCTGGTGCTGCTGGCAGCAGCCATGGGGGTGCTGGGCCTGGGTCTCTGGATGGACAGTATTCCCCTGCGGTTTGAGGAAAACGATTCTGGACCTCCCGCCCTGGGAATGAACAGCCAGGCCCTCTCGGAGGAGATCCTTCCCTTCTGCCAGGATGGGACATGGTACTACTTTATGCCGGGATACCTGGAGGAGCAGACCATTCTCCTGCCCGGGATCCTGGGGGACCAACTTCAGGTGGACGGTGGGTCTGTCGCCCTGGTCTGGAGCTGGGAGGAGGGGGAAACCTACACCTTCACCTGGAACGGACAGGACTATAAGGTGGAGTTCCGTACCACCTCCCAGCTGCCCACCCTCTTTATCCGGACGGAGAGCGGCAGCCTGGAAGCCATCCACGCCGACAAAAACTACCAGGAGACCGGGACCCTTCTGGCCCTGGACGGCCAGGGAGCCATCCAGTACCAGGGAGACCTGAAACGGATCAAAGGAAGGGGCAACAGCACCTTCTCCGATTATGAAAAAAAGCCTTACGCCATCAAACTGGAGGAGGCGGTCTCCCTGGCGGGGATGGACAAGGCCAAGGACTACACCCTCCTGGCCCTGGCTTTTGACGGGGACAAGATCCATTCCAAGCTGGGTCTGGACCTGGCCTCGGCCCTGGGAGAAAATGACACCCAGGCCCAGTGGGTCAACCTCTACCTGAACGGGGAATGGCGGGGCCTCTATCTCATCGCCACCGCTGTCTCCCACCTGGAAAAATTCCAGGAAGAAGGGGCTGTTCTCATAGAGAAGAACATGGAGAGCCGGTACCTGGAATCGGGGCAGGGGTTTATGACCCTGCAGGGGAACTACTTCTCCGTCAAACGTCCCCAGGAAATGACGGAGGAGGAACTGGAGGAGCTGGCCGGCCGGGTGCAGGGGCTGGAAAAGAAGATTCTGGCCGGAAAACTGGATCCCGGGGTCATTGACCTGGAATCCTTTGCGGTCCAGGCCCTTACTGAGGAGATCAGCCGGAACTCCGACGCTTATATAACCAGCAGCTACTTCTACTACCTGCCGGGGGACACAACCCTCTATGCCGGGCCTATGTGGGATTACGACGGCGCCTTTGGGGAGTTCACCCGGCTGGGGATCTGGTGGAATGATCCGGCGGAGATTTTGATGGAACGCTCTGCCGAGGAATTCCTCCAGGAGGGACGGCTGAGCTGGTACACCTACCTTTACCGGGACGAAGCCTTCCTTACCCTCATGAAGGAGGTTTATATTGAGGCCCTGGAGGAGCTGCGGCAGATGGCGGAGGAGGACATCCCCGCCCATGCAGCCGTCATTGCTGCCTCTGCCGCCTGTGACAGGATCCGGTGGCCTGCCAGCCAGGGCCTGGCCCATGAGGGAAAGTACGAGAGCTGGGAGAACAATGTCCGATATCTCCAATACTTCCTGGGCCAGCGGATCAACAGCCTCTGCCTGGCCTGGGATATCCCTTGGGAACCCATCCAGTTCCGGGGGAACGGCACCCGCCACACCGTCGCCTTCCTGCGGGACGGGGAACAGGTGGCCACCCTCCAGATCAGGGACGGGGACCTGCTGCCCCAGGAGGTTATGGCGGATTTTTATCCGGAGGGATATTACCTCATCGCCCAGTACGGGGGCCTCTTTACCCTGGACCTGCCGGTGCTGGAGGACTGCACCCTGGAGATCGTCCTGGATCCCCCGGCCAACTGAATCTCAATCAAAAATGCCTGGTCCCGGGACCAGGCATTTTTGATTGAAACTTTTCAATCGTGGTGGTGATGGATGGGGTTGGCAGCCTCCCGTTCCGCCCTGGCAAAGACGCTGCGGATGGCAAAGACGGCGGCGATGGCCATGACCAGCTCGGCAGCGGGCTGAGCGTAGGGCAGGCCGAAGAGGGGGAACAGGAAGTTGAGCAGGTACATGAGGGGGATCTCCAGAAGGAGCTTCCGGGCAATGGCAAAGAAGAGAGCATAGCTTCCCATCCCCACTGCCTGGTAAAGCCCCAGGCCCAGGAAGTCCATCCCCAGGAGGGGGATGCTGAAGCACATCCCCTTCAGGAAGACGGAACCGTAGGCGATGGTGTCCGGATCGTCAATGAAGAGCCGGACGGCGGTGCCGCTGAAGAGGAAGAAAAGGATACAGCAGCTTACCAGGCAGACCAGACAGATCCGCAGGGTAAAGTAGAAGGCTCCCTTCATCCGCTTGGGATTTTTGGCAGCGTAGGTGTAGCTGATCAGGGGCATGATCCCCTGGCTCATCCCCATCATCACATAGAAGGGGATCATGTTCAGCTTGCTGCAGATCCCCATGGCGGCCAGTGCCGCCGCACCGTAGGGGGCGGCCAGATTGTTCAGGATGGTGCTGCCGATGACATTGAGGATGTTCTGGACTGAGGCCGGCACGCCCACGCCGAACACCCCCAGCACTACCCGACCCTTCAGCTGGAGCAGCTCCCGGGGATCGATGCAGACCAGGGTCTTCCCCCGGCGGATGGCAAAATACCCCAGGAAGTAGAGGACTGCAAAGCAGTTGCTCAGGAAGGTGGCCAGGGCGGCGCCGGTGCTCCCCATCCCAAAGCCCATGATGAAGATGGGGTCCAGGATGATGTTCAAAAAGCAGCCGCTCATGGTGCCGATGCTGGCGTGGAGGGCGCTGCCCTCACTCCGGACCATGTAGGCGCAGACCACATTGAGGATGGCGGGAATGGCGCCCAGGCTTACGGTCCAGCCCAGATAGGCGCTGGTGGGGGCGGAGGTGGAGGCGTCGCATCCCAGCAGCACCAGAAGGGGGGAGATAAACAGGGTAGCCAGAATGCTGAAGAGGAGACCTCCTGTCAGGGAGCCCCAGAACCCGAAGGAACTGCTCTGGCGGAGGGTTTTCAGATCTCCCCGGCCCAGGGCCCGGCTCATCATGCTGCTGCACCCCACACCGAACAGGTTGTTGATGGCGTTGAAGGCCAGCAGCACCGGGGCGGCCAGGGTGACGGCAGCAGTCTGGACAGGGTCGTTGAGCAGCCCTACAAAGTAGGTGTCCGCCATGCTGTAAGCCAGGGAGACCAGGCTGCCGGCAATGGTGGGCAGGGAAAGGGTGAACACCGCCCGGGGGATGGAGTAGTTCTCGAACACGTCCACCCGGGGATTTTTACTTTCTGCCATAATATTACTCCTTGGATCTTCAAAAGAAAAATCATGTAATCATCCAATAATTATAGTACAATCTGGAGCAAAATCAAGGGAGGAGCCAAAAGGAGGGATGGTCATTTTTTCCGGGGTGTGGTATGATGAAGGTCACAACAGATGATTTCCGCCCCCGGCGGGAAAGGAGCAACCTATGAATGAGATCCGACAGGCAGCCATCCTGGGACTGGGAGCCCTGGGTATCCTCTTTGGAATCCCTATGCAGGAGCACTCCCGGGTGCAGGTCATTGCGGACGGGGAACGGATCCACCGGTACAGGGCCCAGCCCGGCCGGTGCAACGGCCAGCCTTACACCTTTGATTATATTCTGCCGGAGGAGGGACAGCCGGTGGACCTGATCCTGGTGGCCACCAAGGCCACCGCCCTGGAACAGGCCCTGCCTCAGCTGGAAAACTTTGTGGGCCCCGACACAGTGATCCTCAGCCTCCTCAACGGCATCACCAGCGAGGAGAAGATCCAGGCCCGATACCCCGGCCACACCCTCTGGAGCGTAGCCATTGGGATGGATGCCACCCGGATGGGGCGGGATCTGGAGTACAAGAACATGGGAATAATCCAGTTTGGAGAAAGGGACGGTTCCCTTACCCCCCGGCTGGAACGGGTGAAGGAATACTTTGACCGGTGCGGCATTGAAAGCCAGGCCTGCACCGACATCCTCTACAAACAGTGGCACAAGCTGATGGTGAACGTGGGGCTCAACCAGACCTCCGCTGCCTTCGGCCTTACCTACGGGGGACTCTGCCAGAAAGGGGAGGCCTATGACACTATGCTCCGGGCCATGGAGGAGACCATCGCCCTGGCTAATGCCCGGGGGATTCCCCTGCCCCCCGACAACCATACCCGCTGGCTGGACGCCAACCTGCCCACCTTCAAGAAGGACGGGCGGCCCAGCATGGGCCAGGATATTCTGGCAGGGCGGCCCACCGAGGTGGAGGAATTCTCCGGGATCGTCCGCCGTCTGGGCCGGGAGTCCAAAATCCCAACCCCCGCCAACGACTTCTTCTATGAGACCATCCGCCGGATGGAAGCCGGGGAAGGAAAAGCATGAGTCCGCTGGTCCTGATTCCGCTGACGGCGGTCTATGGGGCGCTGCTGGTCCGGCTCCTGATCCGGATCCGGGATGAAAAGCTGGGGTACGGAAAAGAGAAAACCCTTTGCAGCCTGGGTTTTTTGGCCCTGGCCGCCTGCTCCGCCCTGGCGGGACAGCGGCCGCTGGCTTTTTGGCAGATGCTCCCGGCCCTTCTCTGCTGTCTGGCGGGGGATGTGATCCTGGCCCTTTACAACCGCAGCCGCCGCATCCCCCTCTTTATGGCAGGGCTGCTCTCTTTCCTGGCAGGGCATTTCCTCTTCCTCTGGGGGCTTTCCCGGGTCCGGCCCATGGACTGGACAACGGCGGCAGCCGCCCTGGGGGGAGCCGTGGGGGTATGGGCTCTCAGCCGGCTGCCGGTTCTGGAGATGGGCAGGACGCTCCCCTGGACTATGATCTACGGGGCGGCAGTCTCCGCTCTGGTGGGAAAGGCCTTCCGGCTGATGGTGAGCCTGGGAGAGCCCTGGTGCCTTTGGGTCCTGGGAGGAGCGGCCCTTTTCTGGGTCTCCGATCTCCTGATCCTCTTCCTCTATTTCTGGCCGGGGCGGCACCCCCGCATCCATGCCGCCAACCTCCTCACCTATTATGGGGGGATGGCCCTTCTGGCCCTCAGTCTTGCTTTTTGACAGTATTTTCCGCCCTCCGGCAGATTTTGCCGGGGGGTGTTCTGTCTTCCGGGGGGGACGAGGGAAACGATTGAAATATCCGCCATGGTGTGGTATAATCTAATGATTAAATTGGAGAGGTATGTGTATGCGGATTTTGGGGATCGCCCCCGGCTATGCCATTGTGGGATGGGGGATCGTGGACTATGCGGGAAACCGGTTTACTCCGGTGGCCTTCGGGTCCATTACCACCCCGGCGGGGGTACCCTTTGAACAGCGGCTGCGGGAAGTGTATGAGGGAATGGAGGAGATCCTTTCCACCTATCAACCTCAGGCCCTGGCCATCGAACAGCTCTTCTACCAGCATAACCAGACCACCGTCATCGGGGTGGCGGAGGCCCGGGGGGTCATTCTTCTGGCCGCTGCACAGGCGGGGGTCCCCCTCTTTGAATACACCCCCATGCAGGTGAAACAGAGCGTCACCGGCTACGGAAAGGCAGTGAAGAAGCAGGTGCAGGAGATGACCCGGCGGCTGCTGGGACTGGACAAGGTCCCCAAGCCCGACGATACCGCCGACGCCCTGGCCATGGCCATCACTCACGGCCATTGCAGCCGCAGCCAGCTTCAGCAGACCCCCGGCTCCCGGTTTGGCCGGGCCTATTAACCATTTAGGAGAAGACCATGATCTATTGCCTGGAAGGGAAGATCCTGAAAAATACCCTGGTCACCGCCGTCATCAGCTGCAGCGGGGTGGGATATCTGCTCCAGCTGCCGGCCACGGTGGCGGGCCAGCTGCCTGCCCCTGGGGCCCAGGCCACCCTTTACACCTATATGAATATCACTGAAAACGACATCAGCCTCTTTGGCTTTTCTACCGAGGAACAGAGGAGCTGCTTTGAGATGCTCATCGGTGTCTCCGGAGTTGGCCCCAAGGCGGGGCTGGCCATCCTCAGCGTTCTCACCCCGGACAAGGTGGCCCTGTCTGTGTCCGCCGGAGACCACAAGGCCTTCACCGCCGCCAGCGGGGTGGGCCCCAAACTGGCCCAGCGGATCGTCCTGGAACTGAAGGACAAGGTGGGGAAGGGCCTGGCCGTGGGCCAGGGCTTCGGCCCTGCCGACTCGGGAGCCCCTGCCCCCGGCACCGCCCAGGCGGTGGCGGCACTGGTCAGTCTGGGGTATACCCAGAGCGAGGCCGCCGGAGCGGTGGCCCGGATCGACGATACCCTGCCGGTGGAGGAAATCATCAAGATCGCCCTCCGGCAGATGAGCAGGAGGTAAGCCATGGCAGTGGAAAACGGATATTCGGTGGAATCCAGCCGCCTGGTCAGCCCCCAGGAGATCCGAGGAGACACCGAGGAAAACAATCTCCGCCCCAAGACCCTGGCCGACTACGTGGGCCAGGATAAGGTGAAGGAAAATCTGAAAATTTATCTGGAGGCCGCCCGGCTCCGGGGGGAGCCTATGGACCATATCCTCCTGTACGGTCCTCCCGGCCTGGGAAAAACCACCCTGGCGGGGATCGTGGCCGCCGAGATGGGGGTCCAGATCCGGATCACCAGCGGCCCCGCCATTGAAAAGCCGGGGGACCTGGCAGCCCTCCTCACCAGTTTGCAGGAGGGAGACGTCCTTTTTATTGACGAGATCCACCGTCTCTCCCGCCAGGTGGAGGAGGTCCTCTACCCGGCCCTGGAGGACTATGCTTTGGATATTATGATCGGAAAGGGCCCCAGCGCCCAGAGCATCCGGATCAACCTGCCCCGGTTCACCCTCATCGGGGCCACCACCCGGGCGGGACAGCTCACCGGGCCGCTGCGGGACCGGTTCGGGGTGCTCCTCAAGCTGGAATTGTACAGCCCGGACGAGCTGGCCAGTATTATCTACCGGAGCGCCGGGATTCTGGGCCAGGACTGCACCCGGGAGGGAGCCTATGAGCTGGCCAAATGTGCCCGGGGAACTCCCCGGGTGGCCAACCGGCTTCTCAAGCGGGTGCGGGATTTCGCCACCGTGCTGGGGGACGGCATTGTGGACAAGGAGACCGCTCAGCTGGCTTTGAAACGGATGGACATTGACCGTCTGGGTCTGGACGAGCTGGACCGGAGCCTTCTCCGGGCCATCATCGAGCTGTACGGCGGGGGCCCGGTGGGACTGGATACCCTGGCCGCCGCATTGGGGGAGGAGGCCGTCACCCTGGAGGACGTGTGCGAGCCCTATCTCATGCAGATGGGATTCCTCACCCGGACTCCCCGGGGCCGGTGTGTCACCCGGCTGGCTTACACCCATCTGGGACTCCCCCTGCCCAAGGAGCTGGACCAGGAGAACGGCCAGCAAACCATGTTTTGAGTTCCCTTAACTTTGAATATACAACATAGTAAAAACCAACCTGAAAACGGAAAGCGAGGAACCTGTTATGGGTAAATTGTTTGGAACCGATGGAGTACGAGGCATCGCCGGTCAGGACCTCTCCTGCGAGCTGGCCATGAAGATCGGCCGTGGTACCGCTGCGGTGCTGGCTGCCCACTGCCAGGGCCGGAAACCCCGGATCCTGATCGGGAAGGATACCCGGATCTCGGGGGATATGCTGGAGTCCGCCCTGGCTGCCGGTCTGTGCAGCGTGGGGGCGGATGTGGAACTGCTGGGGGTCATCCCCACTCCCGCCGTGGCCTACCTGGTCCGGAAGTATGGAGCGGATGCCGGCGTGGTCATCAGCGCCAGCCATAACCCGGTGGAGTTCAACGGCATCAAGATCTTCAAGGGGGACGGCTACAAGCTCCCCGATGAGGTGGAAAATGAGATCGAGGCCAGCCTGGATCATACTCCTGCCCTGAAGATCGGGGGAGAGGTGGGCAGCATTACCCGCCGGGACACTGCCCTGGAGGATTATGTGGATTACCTGGCGGAGCATATTGGGGCGGACCTGTCCGGCCTGAAGGTGGCCTTCGACTGCGCCAACGGGGCTTCCAGCGCCGTGGCTCAGAAGCTCTTCCCCCGGCTGGGGGCCCAGTGCCTCTTTATAGGGGCGGAGCCTGACGGCACCAACATCAACAAGGAGTGCGGCAGCACCTGTCTGGAGAACCTGGAGAAGTTTGTGGTGGCCAACGGCTGCGACTGCGGCATCGCCTTTGACGGGGACGCCGACCGCTGCCTGGCCTGCGATGAGAAGGGCCAGGAGATCGATGGCGACAAGATCATTGCCCTCATTGCCACCGACATGAAGGACCGGGGCCGCCTGGACGGGGACACCGCCGTGGTCACCGTTATGTCCAACCTGGGCTTTATGAAGTATATGGAAAAGCAGGGCATCCGCACCGAGAAAACTGCGGTGGGTGACCGGTATGTGCTGGAAAATATGCGGGAGAACAACTACGCCATCGGCGGCGAGCAGAGCGGCCATGTGATTCTCCTCCACCACTCCACCACCGGGGACGGGGAGCTCACCGCCGGCAAGCTGCTGGCCCTGGTGGCCCGAAAGAAGGTCCCGGTCAGCCAGCTCAACGCCGTCTACACCAAGTTCCCCCAGGTGCTGGTCAACCTGGTGGCCAACAAGGAACAGAAGGCCGCCTACAAGGACGACGAGTATATTGCCGGATACATTGAAAGCCAGCAGCAGAACCTGATGGGGATGGGCCGTGTGCTGGTCCGCCCCTCCGGCACCGAACCCAAGATCCGTGTCATGGTGGAGGGCGAGGACCTGGATGCCATCAATCTGGCAGCCCAGCGGATCGCCGATATGATCACCAAGCGGATCCTCAAGTAAGAAAAAGCAAGGAGAAACTGCCATGCGGCCTGCGGACCAGTGGAAGGACTATGAATTGTTGGATGCCACCGCCGGCAACCGGCTGGAACGGTGGGGCTCGGTGGTGCTGCCGCGCCCCGACCCCCAGGAGGTCTGGAACCTGCCCCGGGCCAGCGACCAGTGAGAAAAGGCGGATGCGGTCTATCACCGGAGCACCAAAGGGGGCGGCCAGTGGGAAATCCGCCGGAAGCTCCCCCAGCGGTGGAAGATCCATGCTGGGGACCTGACCCTGGTGGTCAGCCCCACCGGCTTCAAGCATACGGGGGTG
>CALXEN010000053.1 GCA_944387325.1 uncultured Clostridia bacterium
AAAGCCAGCCGGTGGGCAGCTACACCATAGAGGGGTACACCTTTGATATTTATGATGATCCCCTCCCCCTGACGGTAGAGGACCTGGTGCCGGTGACGGCCCGGTGGTCCAGGGAGGCGGATTTCCAATCCAGCTTCCTGCTCACCCGGGAGCAGTACCGGCAGGACCTGCTCCCGGACCAGGGAATCACCAACTATGAGATGACCTACACCCTCTACCGCCCTGCCAACGGCTGGGTGTATGATACAGTCCGCCGGAGCCTGCTGAACAGCCGCCAGGATGAGGTGGGGGACGGGTATGTGTTCACCGACCACTACCAGCAGATCGACCCCGCCCCCTGGAACGCCCGGGAAGCCTACCAGCTCTACTGGAGCGACAGCGTCCTGGATATCTACCTGGTCTGCTGGGAGGATAAAATTCTGGAGATCAAGTTCTACTGGCAGCCCACCCCCGACCAGATCGCCCGGGCGGCGGAGATTTTGCAGCAATCCTGACCCTTGGAAAGGAGACTTCCATGAAAGAAAAGACCCTCACCCTCCCCCAGGGGACCCTCCACTACTGGGTGGCGGACCGGCATCCGGCCGGAGCCTGGCTGGTGTTCCTGCCGGGGCTCAGCGCCGACCATCACCTCTTTGACCGGCAGATGGAATTCTTTGCCCGGAGATACAACTGCCTTACCTGGGACGCCCCTGCCCATGGGGCCTCCCGGCCCTTCCCCCTCACCTTCACCATGGAGGATACCGCCCGGTGGCTGGAGGAAATCTTCCGCCGGGAGGGGATCACCCGCCCGGTGCTGGTGGGCCAGTCCCTGGGCGGGTACATTGCCCAGGTGTATATGGCCCTTCACCCGGGCCGGGCGGCGGGGTTCGTTTCCATCGACTCCTGCTCCCTCAGCCGGAAATACTATTCCCGGTGGGAGCTGTATCTCCTGAAACACACCTACTGGATCTACCGGGTCATCCCCTGGAAGCTGCTGCTGGCCTGGGGCGTCTGGGGCACCGCCGTCACCCCCTACGGACGGCAGCTCATGGCCCGCACCTGGGCGGCGTATGACCGGGAGGAATACTGCCGCCTGGCAGACCACGGCTTTCGGATCTTCGCCGCCAGCGTGGAGGCCCGCCGGGAGTATCCCCTCCATTGCCCCACTCTTCTTCTCTGCGGGGAGAAGGACCGGGCAGGCTCCGCTAAATCCTACAACCGCCGCTGGCATAAGGAGGACGGCTGGCCCCTGGTCTGGGTGAAGGGGGCAGGGCATAACTCCAACACCGACGCACCCCGCCAGGTTAACCGGCTGATCCAGGAATTTGTGGCCGGGCTGGACCTGTAATAGTATAAAAATCCTGCCCCGAAGGGATATCCCTCCGGGGCAGTTACTTTTATTCAGTGTTTTTCCGGAAGAGCAGCCCCGCCAGGGGAGCCGCCAGCACCGCCAGATCATAGAGGATCAGGAAGCCCAGAATCCCCCACCAACAGGGGCCTTCCGGGGAACGGCTCCCGGACCCAATGCCGGAGAGGGCCGCCGCCCCTAGGCAGAGGACCAGGGCCCCCAGGGCGGTGAGGAGGAGCCCGGCGAAAAGCCGGAACCGGCGGGTGCCCCGGCTCCAGAGCAGGAGAAGGGCCATCCCGCCCAGGGAACAGACCCACAACTCCGCCGGAAGCAGGAAATCCATGAGAATCCGGCCCTGGGCGGCGGTGGCGATCCCGCCGGTGACCAGCATGAGGAGGGTGGGAAAGGCGGACAAGGCCACCCCGCTTCCCCAAAGGCAGCGCCGGAAAAAGTCTCGGTACAAAGGTTTCTTCATGGGGCCGCCCCCTCTCCTGCCAGTTCCAGAATCCCCCAGGCCGCCTTGGCCCGAAGAATTTTTTCCACGCTTTGGTCCAGCCGCTCCCGGGACAGGTCTCCCTTTTCTGCGGCGTCCAGCACCTCCTCAAAGGCGTCCTGCAATCCGTAGGGCATCACCAGTACATCGCACCCGGCCTCCAGGGCCGCCAGAGCGGCCTGACCGGGGGTGTAACTGTGGGTGATGGCTCCCATGGAAAGGGAATCGGTAAAGACCAGCCCCTCAAACCCCAGCTCCTCCTGCAGCAGCCCCGACGCAAGGGCGGGGGAGAGGGAGGCAAGGGTCATCTCCCCGGTGACGGAGGGAAGGGCGATATGCCCCACCATTACCCCGTGGTCGGCCTGGGCCTCCCGGAAGGGAAGCAGCTCGCAGAGGGCCAGCTCCTCCAGGGTCTTGGTGCTCACCGCCACCCCGGCGTGACTGTCCTCCTGGGTGTCCCCGTGGCCGGGGAAATGCTTGAAGACCGGCAGGATCCCCTCCTCCTCCAGTCCCCGGGCCATGGCTGCCGCCATGGCGGCAGCGGTCTCGGCCTGACTGGAGAAGGCCCGGTCCCCGATCACCGGGTTGTCCGGGTTGGTGTTTACGTCCGCCACCGGGGCGAAGTCCAGGTTGAAGCCGTATTCCTTCAGGTAGACCCCGATGGTCCGGCCCATCTCCAGGGCCTGGTCCGGGTCCCCGGAGGCCCCCACCGCCCCGGCGCTGTCATATTGGGGCAGATCAAAGGCGGGATGATTGGCCAGCCGGGCGATGGAGCCTCCCTCCTCGTCCACCCCCACGAAGAGAGGCAGGGCCGAGGCTTCCTGCATCTCCCGGATAAAAGCGGTGAGCTGATGTGGGCTTTCCAGATTTTTGGAAAAGAGCACCACCCCGCCCACGGGATATTCCCGCAAAACCGCTTCCATGGCCGGGCTGAGCCGGGTGGCCCCTGGAACATCCCCGCTTTCCGCCAGCCGGGGGCTCAGACCGGGAACCAGGGCGTCAGGGCGGACCAGAAACAGCTGGCCCACCTTCTGGCGCAGGGTCATGGCTGCCATCAATTCTTCTATGCTTTCTGCCTCCCCGACGGGGGCGGCAGGGGAAGGGGAAGAAAGGACGGGGGAAGAGGTGGCCTCTTGCCGGGGCAAAGTCCCCTGAAACCAAAGGACCGCCCCAAGGAAGAGGAGAAAAAGCCCTGTCACCGCCCAGGACAGGGGATTCCCCCAGTTGAGGGTCCAGCTCAACCCCCACCGTTTCCGGATAAAAAGGTTGCCGTCCGCCCGGTTGCAGTATACCCAACGGGACTGCCGGCTCATCCAGTCCCATACTTCCTCCCGGGTCCACTTTCTCTTTCTCATAGGTCTGCCCGCCTTTTTCTGTTCTTGTACCATTTTATCCCATGGAGGGACTGTTTGCAACGGTGCCCCGCCTTTGACGAAACCGAAAAAAAGGACTATACTAGCCGGCGAGAAAATAAGGTCAAAAGGAGGCGAAGACCGGCAGCAGCCGGCCTCCAGAAAGATGAAACAGAATCATCTAGGAAAACGGGTGGTCCTCCTGGCAGCAGGGCTGGTGATCATGGCTTACGGGGTCAGCTTTTCCATTATTGCCGGGCTGGGAACCTCCCCCATTTCCAGCCTGCCCTATGCAGTCAGTCAGCTTACCCCCCTCACGGTGGGGACGGCCACCATTGCCATGCACTGTGTCCTCATTGCCTTACAGGTGGTCCTGCTCCGGAAAGAGTACAGTCCTTTCCAGATGCTCCAGCTGCCGGTGGCCCTGGTGTTTGGGACTCTCTGCGACCTGACCCTGGCCACCATCCAGTGGATGACTCCGACGGGATATCCTGCCCGCTGGGTCTGCTGCCTGATCGGGGTGGTCCTGGTGGGGTTCGGAGTCAGCTGTGAGGTGCAGGCGGCCCTGGTCCCCCTGGCGGGAGAGGGCTTTATCCTGGCGGTCTGCAAGGCTTTCTCCCGGCCCTTCCCACCCACGAAAATTGCATTTGACTGCACCCTGGTAGCCCTGGCCTGTGCCCTGGGCTTTGCCTTCCGGGGGCAGCTGCTGGGGGTGCGGGAGGGCACCATCGCCGCAGCCCTTCTGGTGGGGCTGGTGTCCAAGCAGTTCACCAAGCGGCTGCTGGACCCCCTTACCCGGGAAAGAAAAGAGGAGAAATGCTGAATGTTTGAGGGTTTTGATTTTTTGAATTTTTGGGCGGACAGTGAATACGCCCGTAAGGAATATGTGAGTGAACCTCCTTCTGACCAGCTGATCGCCGATGTGGAAGGGGAGCTGGGGTACAAACTGCCGGCCTCCTACATCTGGCTTATGAAACGGCAGAACGGCGGGATCCCCGTCAACACCTGCTTCCCCACAAAGGTGCCCACCAGCTGGGCGGAGGACCATGTGGCCATCACCGGGTTCTTTGGCATCGGAAGGGAGAAGGATTGCTCTCTCTGCGGAGCCCTGGGAAGCCGATTTATGATCGAAGAGTGGGAATACCCTCCCATCGGAGTGGCCATTTGTGACTGCCCCAGTGCCGGGCACGATATGATCTTTTTGGATTATCGGGAGTGCGGCCCCTCCGGGGAGCCCAAAGTGGTGCACGTGGACCAGGAAATGGACTATGCCATCACCCTCCTGGCAGATTCCTTCGAGGACTTTGTCAGGGGCCTGGTGAGCGAGGACTGCTTCTGAACCCCCTGCGGGACCACGGGTCTCTGTTGGAAAATAAAAATGCGGAGTATCATCAGCAGACCTTTTCAGATCCTTTCATGATACTCCGCATGGTCCGAGCGACGGGATTTGGAAACCTTTTGCTTCGCAAAAGATTTCGTCCCTTGAGCCTAGCTCTGCGGGACAATTTTCCTAAAACCAGTCCGCCGGACTGGTTTCTTTACGGAAAATTGCTTATCAGGTTTAAATCCCGCCGCTCTTCCCAAAA
>CALXEN010000054.1 GCA_944387325.1 uncultured Clostridia bacterium
AAATTTCCATGTAGCCCCACTTCTTATGAACCTCCCGCCAGTAGTCAATCAGGGTATTCTTGAGAATCATTCCCTTGGGCAAGTAGAAGGGGAAGCCGGGGGCTTCATCCCGGAAAGCAAAGAGACCGAGTTCTTTACCCAGTTTCCGATGATCTCGTTTTGCAGCTTCCTCCATCCGCTTCTGATACTCCTCGAGCAGAGAAGCCTTGGGGAATGCGATGCCGTAGATACGGGTGAGGCTGTCATTGGCAGCATCGCCCCGCCAGTAGGCGGAGGAAGCCTTGGTCAGCTTGATGGCCTTGACAGAACCGGTGCTCATGAGGTGAGGACCGGCACACAGGTCGGTAAAGTCATCCTGGGTATAGATGGAGAGCTGCAAGCCCTTTTCGGCGTACTCCTCCAGCAGTTCCAGCTTGTAGTCCTGGCCGGCAAAAATCTCACGGCCCTCCTCCAGGGTGATGAACCGCTTTTCTACCGGAATGTCCGCCTTGACGATCTTCTTCATCTCGGCTTCGATGGCGGCAAAGTCCTCGGTGGAGAAGGGGCGCTCCCCCTTCATGTCATAGTAGAACCCATCCTCCAGGGCGGGGCCGATGCCGAACTTGGTGCCCAGGAAGCGGCGCTGCACCGCCTGGGCCATAATTTGGGCGGTGGTGTGCCAGAAGGCGTGTTTGCCCTCCTCGTCCTCAAAGGTGAGAATCTCCAGCTTGCAGTCCTTCTCCAGAGGGGTCCGCAGGTCCACCAGCTCCCCGTCCAGCTTGGCACTGGTGGCGGCCTTGTAAAGGCCCATGCCGATGCTCTTGGCCACTTCTGCCACGGTGGTGCCAGGCTCCACCTGACGGACGGTACCCTTCAAATCCAGATTGATCATAATACTTAACTCCTTTCTCCGGCCCGCTGTGCGGGCAAAAAAATACGCTCCATCCCGCAGAAATACGGGATGAAGCGGCAATGGCTCCATGGTTCCACCCTCATTGCGCCGGTCTCAAAACCGGCGCCACTCTTTAGGGCTGTAACGGGCCTGCCCGGCAGGGGTTCTCCCCTGCTGCTCCCCAGTGGTGACCCCTGCCCCACGGCAAGACCGCTTCCACCCAATGCGGTCCTCTCTGGTGCCCTGTTCCGGCCGGAATCCTGTCTGGTTCCTTGCATTTACCGAGATGGATGATTACCCTTACTATATCCCCTTTTTCCCCCCTTGTCAACGGTTGGGGCCGGGAAAATCCCCCTCCTGTTGCTTACAAAGTATTTACAGTTTTCCTTGACAATCCTCCCACTGCCGTTTAATATATAAAGTAGGTACCAATGGGCGTACTGTTTTGGCAAGGAATTTTCCCGACAGAGGGTCTATTTTTTCAGGCTCCGCCGGGCTCCGGTTTCATAGATTTTGTGTTTATTTTTCCCGGCATTTCGCCGGTTTTCGGATAATAAAGACAGGGCTGGTATGTCCTGACAAAGGAATCTCTGCGTTTAAAATCAAAGCAGATGGAACTGACCAAAACGGTGCGCTCTCCCAATTGATT
The DNA here is from genome assembly GCA_944387325.1 of uncultured Clostridia bacterium. Taxonomy (GTDB): domain Bacteria; phylum Bacillota; class Clostridia; order Oscillospirales; family Ruminococcaceae; genus CALXEN01. The sequence continues at coordinate 1,521 of CALXEN010000054.1, forward strand.
TTTGAGGAGTGACAACCAATGTTAGCATGGATCATTGCTGGCCTGGCTGTCGTTGCCGCAATCGTTTCCAGTTTCGTCTGCTTTCAGTCTGGGTACAAAAAGCGCCAGACCGAAGCAGAAAGTATGATCGGCAGTGCCGAGGAGGAAGCCAAGCGAATCGTCAACGAAGCCATCAAGACCGCCGGCCAAAAGCGGAAAGAAGCGGTGGTGGAGGCCAAGGAACAGGCCTTCAAACTGCGGGCTGAAGCCGACAAGGAGATCAAGGAGCGGCGGGGCGAGATCAGCCGCCAGGAAAACCGACTGAACCAGAAGGAGGAGAACCTGGACCGGAAGACCGCCGCCCTGGAAAAGAAGGAAGAGGACCTGAAGAGCCGATCCCAGCTGGTGGAAGCCCGGCTGGACGAGGTGGAGCAGATCAAGGCTCGCCAGCTGGATAAGCTGGAGACCATCGCCGGGATGACCCAGGAGGACGCCAAGCAGGTGCTCCTGGCCAAGCTGGACGAGGAACTGGTCCACGAGAAGGCCATGCGGGTGGCCGCCTATGAGACCAATCTGAAAGACGAGGCCGAGAACATGGCCCGGAAGATCATTGGTCAGGCCATTGCCCGCTGCGCTGCCGACCACAGCAGCGACGCCACCGTCAGCGTGGTGAGCCTGCCCAGCGACGAGATGAAGGGCCGGATCATCGGCCGTGAGGGCCGGAACATCCGGGCCCTGGAGACTGCCACCGGGGTGGACCTGATCATTGACGACACCCCCGAGGCCATCACCCTTTCCAGCTTTGACCAGACCCGCCGGGAGGTTGCCCGGATGGCCCTGGAGAAGCTGATCGGAGACGGACGGATCCATCCCGCCCGAATCGAGGAAGTGGTGGAGAAGTGCCGGCGGGAGCTGGAAGTCCAGATGAAGCGGGACGGGGAACGGGCCGTCATGGATCTGGGGATCCACAGCCTCCATCCCGACCTGACCAAGCTCATCGGGCGGCTGAAATACCGCACCAGCTTCGGCCAGAATGTGCTGAACCACAGCGTGGAAGTGGCCTGGCTCAGCGGTCTCATGGCCGCCGAGATGGGGCTGAACGTACAGCAGGCCCGCCGGGCCGGACTGCTCCACGACATCGGCAAGGCCCTGGATCACGAGATCGAGGGGAGCCATGTGCAGATCGGTGTGGACATCTGCCGGAAGTACAAGGAGAATCCCGCCATCATCCATGCGGTGGAAGCCCACCACAATGATGTGGAGCCCAAGACTCCCCTGGCCTTCATCGTCATGGCCGCCGACGCCATCAGCGCCGCACGGCCCGGGGCACGCCGGGAGAACCTGGAAAGCTATATCAAGCGGCTGGAGAATCTGGAAGAAATCAGCTGCAGCTTTGAGGGCGTGGAGAGCGCCTTTGCCGTCCAGGCTGGACGGGAGGTCCGGATCATGGTCAAGCCCGACCAGATCAACGACGACAGCCTGATCCTCCTGGCCCGGAGCATCACCAAGAAGGTCGAGGATGAGCTGGATTACCCCGGCCAGATCAAGGTGAACGTGATCCGGGAGAGCCGGGCGGTGGAGTTCGCCAAGTAAAAATCCCAAAATCCAGAACAGGCAGCAGGAATTCCCTGCTGCCTGTTTTCTTTTTCCGGGGTCCGTCCTTGTGGGTTTTACTAAACTTTTCTCCGGAATTTTGGGTATTCCAGTTCTTGTTTTTTCCTGCCTGTTCATTGTACAATAAAAAAAAGGTTTTTTCTCCT
>CALXEN010000055.1 GCA_944387325.1 uncultured Clostridia bacterium
CTTGACGATTTCCTTACCCTTGTAGTAACCGCAGTTGCCACACACATGATGGGGGAGCTTGTACTCACCGCACTGGGGACATTTGACCAGGGCGGGAGCCTCCAGCTTCCATACATTGGAACGCCGCTTGTCACGACGAGCCTTGGAAACCTTTCTCTTAGGTACTGCCATCTCTTAAGCACCTCCTTGGGTGAAAATCTACTGTAACAGCGTTTTCAATATACTCAACCCGTTTGCAGGGGCGGCATCCTCTGCCGATTGACAGGTGCAGCCTGCCACTTTTTTCTTTCCGCAAACCGGGCAAAGCCCTAAACAATCCTCTGCACAGAGGAGCAGGAAGGGAGCCTCCATGACCACCTCCTGGTAAACCAGCCGGTGCAGATCCAGGACTCCCTCCGGGGTGACCGGCAACTCAATATCGGGATCCTCCAGGTCTCGCAGACGAAGGGTCCAGCTGCGGGCAAAATCCAAATCCTGGGTCACCGGCTCCAGGCAGCGGGCACATTCACCGCTGATGGTAGCCTGCACCGCCAGATCCAGTTCCAGGGTCTCCCCATCGGTGGAGATATCCACCACGGCACAGGCCGGCTGCTCCACCCTGAATCCCGGGAAATCTTCCCCGGAAAGATCCGCCTCAAAGGCGTTATGGTAGGGCTTTTGGCCGGAGTAAAGGAACTTCCGCAGATCAAATTGCATAGTACACCTCAAAAGGTTGCTAGTATAGTATAGCCACTTCCAGGGGTTTTGTCAACACAAAAATACAGTGGAAGCCAAATTTTTTGGCTCCCACTGTACTGTTCTCAAAACAGTGGAATCAGATCACAGATATTTCTTTACACTCTCGGGCAGCTCGGCCTCGTTGGCGGAAACGGTGACCACCACATGGACGCTGTCCCCGGCGATGCTGTTCACCTTAGCCAGCATACCGCCCAGCTCCTCCAGGGTCAGGCCGCACTTGAGAACGCCGTCCAGGAAGAGATCGGTAATGTCGTAGTTTCCTGCCAGGATACCGGCCATGAATCCATACATGGCGTCGGCGCCCTTGATATCATACTCGCTCAGGTCGATGAGACGGGCGGAATGGTCGATGTTATAGGTAAGCGCCATGGACTTCTCAATGACCACCACGTTGCCGTTGCTGGTCTTGGCAGCGTTGTTGATCATGTCGATGACTGTTTTGGTCTTGCCGGAGCCCTTGGAGCCAACAATCAATTTAATCATATAGAGATACCTCCTTGTATTTTCACGCCTTGCGGCGTAAGCGACATAACGGTCCCGGCATCAGCCCAGGCGAGCCTCCAGGGCAGCCTTGGCATCCTCGTAGCCGGGTTTGCCCATGAGAGCAAACATATTCTTTTTATAGCTCTCCACTCCGGGCTGGTTGAAGGGGTTGACAGCCAGCAGATACCCGCTGACGGCACAGGCTTTCCAGAAGAAGTAGATGAGATATCCCAGATTGTAGGCATCCAGCTGGTCCACCTCCACCATGGCGATGGGAACACCGCCGTCATTGTGGGCCAGGATGGTTCCCTCCATGGCCTTCCGGTTGACCACGCTCATGTTCTGATCGGCCAGGAAGTTCAGGCCGTCAAAGTTCCCCTCGATGGAGTCAATGTAGAGATCCTGCTGGGGCTGCTTGAAGTCCACAAAGGTCTCAAAGAGCATCCGGTTCCCTTCCTGGACGAACTGGCCCATGGAGTGAAGATCGGTGGAGAAGATGCAGGAGGCGGGCATGAGACCCTTGTTGTCCTTCCCTTCGCTCTCTCCGAACAGCTGCTTATACCACTCGTTCATCATGGTGAAATTGGGCTCGAAGCAGCCCAGCATCTCCACATTCTTTCCCTTCCGGTACAGGATGTTCCGGGTGGCGGCGTACTGGTACGCCTGGTTATCAAGGCTGCAGACGCTGTACTCGTTCATGGCGTCGGCGGCCCCCTTCATGAGGGCGTCGATGTCAATGCCGGCGCAGGCGATGGGCAGCAGGCCCACGGCGGTGAGAACGCTGAACCGACCGCCCACGTCGTCCGGAACCACAAAGGTGGGCCAGCCCTGGGCGTCTGCCAGCTGCTTCAGAGTTCCCTTGGAGCGGTCGGTGGTGGCGTAGATCCGGCGGTTGGCCTCCTCTACTCCCATCTCGTCCTCCAGGAGCTTCCGGAGCACCCGGAAAGCCAGAGCGGTCTCGGTAGTGGTGCCGGACTTGGAGATGACGTTGATGGAGAACCGCTTGCCCTTGGTGACCTTGATGATGTCATTCAGGTAGGTGGGGCTGATGCTGTTGCCGCAGAAGTAGATCTTGAGCCCTTCCTGGGTCTCGTTGTGCATCTGGCCGCAGATGGCCTCCACCACAGCACGGGCGCCCAGGTAGCTGCCGCCGATACCGGCTACCAGCAGCACATCGGAATCCTCACGAATCTTCTTGGCGGCCTCCTTGATCCGGGCAAACTCCTCCTTATCGTAGGTCTCGGGCAGGTCCATCCAGCCCAGGAAATCATTGCCGGGGCCGTCCTTGTTCACCAAGGCGTTGTGGGCCGCCTGGACCTGGGGCATGATTGCCTCATATTCATGCTGAGAAATAAAGCTGCTCAGATATTTTTTGCTGAAATGTACACCCACGGTTAAACATCTCCAATCTTCCGATTTTTGGTTAGCTTTATGATACCCTTTTGTCAACGACCTGTCAAGGTAAAATTCCCCGAAAGTGTCACGGGACCAGGAACGCCTGCCAAAGCCGTTTGAGGGAGAGGAGGAGATCCAGTTTTGCCACCGAACCGGCGGCGGTGATGGGGTAGCTTTCCACCTCCTGGCCCTGGATGGAGACGGTCAAGCGGCCCACCTCCTGCCCCTCTTCCACCGGGGCGTCCAAGCTTTGGGGCAGCTGAGCTGTGATTTCCAGTCCCTCCTGCTCCCCCTTCTTCAGGAGGATCCGCTCCCCGGCGCTGTAATCCAGTGCCAGGGTCTCCTCCTCCCCACCGGTCACCGACAGCTGGAGAGGGGCATCCCCGGGCCGCTCCACCTCCAGGCTCTGGAAGTTGGCAAACCCGTAATCCAGCAGGGTCCGGGCAGCGGTCCACCGGTCATCCCCGTTTCCGGAGCCCAGGACCACCGCAATGAGGTTGAGGCCATCCCGGGTGGCGCTGGCGGTGACGCAGACCCCTGCCCCGCTGGTGGTCCCGGTTTTCAGCCCTGTGATCCCGTTATAATTCTTCAGCAGCTTGTTGGTGTTGAGGAGCTGGGTCTGGCCGTCCCGGAGACTGTCCATCCAAATGGTGGTGTACTGGGTGATCTGGGGATGATTGGTCAGAATTTCCCGGCTCATGATGGCTACATCCCGGGCAGTGGAGAGATGGCCCGGGGCGTCCAGGCCGCAGGCGTTCTCAAAGTGGGTGTTCTCCATCCCCAACTGAACGGCCTTCTGGTTCATCTGTTCCACAAAGACCGGCTCGCTCCCTCCAATGAACTCCGCCACCGCCACCGCTGCGTCGTTGGCGCTGGAGACACAGATGGCCTTGAGCATCTCGTCCAGGGTGAACTCCTCCCCCGGCTCCAGCCAGATTTGGCTGCCCCCCATCTCATAGGAGTGCTCCGTCACCGGGACGATATCTTCCAGACTGACCTGCCCTTCCTCCACCGCCTCCATGGTGAGAAGGAGGGTCATGACTTTCGTGATACTGGCGATAGGCATGGGGGTGTCTGGGTTCATTTGGTAGAGCACGGCCCCGGTGTCCTGATGGATCAGGATCGCCGCCCGGCAGGGCAAGTTCAGCTGCGGTTGTTCAAACTCCCGTGCCTGGCCGGTGAGGGCAAAGCAGCAGGCCAGCAGTCCGGCCAGGGCCAGGCATACTCCCTTTTTCATGGCGGTCATTCCTCCCTTTTCCGCAAAGATAGCTTTCCCTAAGAAATATGCGGACACCCGGGCCATAAATTCCCTTTTTGGTTGCGCCTTTTTCCCTTTCCCGGTATAATGGGGAAAAACCTTTTAATAGGGAGAACCGGAATGAAAGTATCTTTTTACACCCTGGGATGCAAGGTGAACCAGAACGAGAGCAACGCCATGCTGGAGGACTTCTGCCGCCATGGGTATCTTCCCGCCGGGGAGGAGGAACCGGCGGATGTATATGTGGTGAACAGCTGCACCGTCACCTCCAACGGCGACCAGAAAAGCAGAAAATGGCTGCGGCGGATGAAGCGGGAACATCCGGGAGCGGTGACCGTCCTTACGGGATGCTATCCCCAGGCTTTTCCCCAGGAGGCAGCCGCCATTCCCGAGGCCGACATCGTCACCGGGACCACCCAGCGCTCCAAAGTGTATGAATATGTGGAGCGGTTCCTCCGGACCGGAGAACGGGTGGTGGCCATTGAGGGCCATACCCGGGGAGAAACATTTGAGGAGCTCTCCCCTGTCTCCCGCTTCGCAGAGCACACTCGGGCTTTTGTGAAGGTGGAGGACGGCTGCGACCGCCGGTGCGCCTACTGCGTCATTCCCCGGGCCCGTGGTCCGGTGCGGAGCCGGCCTTTTGAATCAGTCCGTCGTGAACTGGAAGCTTTGGCGGCTGCCGGATACCGGGAGGTGGTCCTCACCGGCATCAATCTGTCCAGCTACGGTAAGGACATCGGCAGCAGCCTGACCCGGTTGGTGGAGGAATCTGCCACTGTGGAGGGGATCCGACGGATCCGGCTGGGGAGCTTGGAGCCGGATCTTATGAAGGAGGAGGACATTCTCCGGCTGGCCAAGGTGGAAAAGTTTTGTCCCCAGTTCCACCTGAGCCTTCAGAGCGGCTGCACCGACACCCTTCGCCGGATGCGCCGGGTCTACACTGCCCAGGAATACGCTGCGGTGGTGGCCAGAATCCGGGAAGTGTTCGGCCCGGGCCGCTGCAGCTTTACCACCGACGTCATTGTGGGCTTTCCCGGAGAGACCCAGGAAGAGTTTGACGCCACCTGCCGGTTTGTGGAGGAGATGGGATTTTTGAAGGTCCACGTTTTCCCCTTCAGCCGGCGCCGGGGCACCCCTGCCTACGATTTCCCGGGGCAGATCTGCGAGCGGGACAAGTCCCTGCGGAGCCGGGCCCTGGGGGAGGTGGCGGAAAAAGTGCGGGCTGCCCAGGCCAAGACCATGGAGGGAACCACCGCCCAGGTGCTGCTGGAGACTCCCCTCTCCGCCACCCTTTTTACCGGGTATACCCCCCTCTATCTGCCGGTGGTGGTATCCGCCCCCGGGCATAAGCCGGGAGACCTGGTCCAGGTACGGCTGGGCAGGTATGAGGAAGGCCGATGCAAAGGGGAAATTCTCTAAAAAAGTAGGTTTCAGCCCTTGCCCTATGGGCTGCAATATGATATTCTTTTAACAGGGTTTCACCCATCCATTATCAGGAGAGAAGAGAGGAGTTTATTCCATGCGAGGTATTGATACCACCGTTCATCGCATCCGCCGCAGCGTCTTTGCGGAAGTGGCCCGGATGAGTTACGAGTACAACACCATCGAAGAGTATGAAGAGCAGGTCCGCTCCCTGCCTTTCAAGATCATTCCCGGGGAGGCCAACACCCACCGGGAGAGTATCTTCCTGGAGCGGGCTATTGTCAGCGAGCGGATCCGTCTGGCCATGGGTCTGCCCCTGCGAGCCATCGACCACCAGATCAGCACCACCGAAGGGCTGGAGAACTGTGTCAGCCCCCACAAGTATTATGAGCCCCCTCTGATCAACGTGATCAAGTTTGCCTGCCACCGCTGCCCTGAGAAGAAGGTGAAAGTCACCGAGATGTGCCAGGGCTGTCTGGCCCATCCCTGCCAGGAGGTCTGCCCCAAGAGTGCCATTAGCTTCCGAAACGGCAACCTGAGTTACATTGACCAGAACCTGTGCATCAAGTGCGGCCGGTGTGTGGACGCCTGCCCCTACCACGCCATCGTCAAGACCGAGCGTCCCTGCGCTGCCAGCTGCGGTATGAACGCTATCTCCAGCGACAGCCTGGGCCGGGCCGACATTGACTACGACAAGTGTGTCAGCTGCGGAATGTGCCTGGTGAACTGCCCCTTCGGCGCCATTTCGGACAAAAGCCAGATTTTCCAGCTGATCCAGGCCTTCAAACGGGGCGACCGGATTTATGCCGCTGTGGCCCCCGCCTTCATCAACCAGTTCCCCGGCCTTTCTCCTGCCAAGTTCCGGGCTGCCATGCTCCAGCTGGGCTTTGAGGATGTGGTGGAGGTGGCCATCGGCGCTGACCTCTGCACCGTAGAGGAAGCCAAGGACTTCCTGCGGGAGGTTCCCGAGGAGATTCCCTTCATGGCCACCAGCTGCTGCCCCGCCTGGAGCGTTATGGCCAAGAAGCTCTTCCCCGAGCGGGCCAACTGCGTGAGCATGGCCATGACCCCCATGGTCCTCACTGCCCGGATGATCAAGAAAGCCGATCCCAAGGTACGTGTCTGCTTTGTAGGCCCCTGCGCCGCCAAGAAGCTGGAGGCCCAGCGCCGGACCATCCGCAGCGACGTGAGCTTTGTGCTGACCTTCGAGGAACTGATGGGAATGTTCCAGGCCAAGCAGATCGACTTCGATCAGCTGGAGGCCGACCCCGAGGACGAGATGGTCTACTCCAGTGCCGACGGCCGTGGCTTTGCTGCCAGCGGCGGTGTGGCTCAGGCTGTGGTGAACGCCATCAAAGAGCTGGATCCCGACCGTGAAGTGAAGGTGGCCAGCGCCCAGGGTCTGGCTGACTGCCGGAAGATGCTTATGCTGGCCAAGGCCGGCAAGTACAATGGGTACCTGCTGGAAGGAATGGCCTGCCCCGGCGGCTGTATTGCCGGCGCCGGCACCCTGGCGGATCCCGCCAAGACGTTGGTCCAGCTGAACAAGTACAAAGCCGCTGCCCCCTTCAAGGGGTCGGTGGAAAGTCCCTTTGAGATCAACCTGTCCTTCCTGGAGGAGGAACGGCATCAGAACTGAGGATTTTCCTTTTCAGGCCCGGAGGATATCTCCGGGCCTGATTTTTTAGGGAAAAATTTCCGAAAGCTATTGACTTTTTTCCTTTAGGCAGATATAATAAGCAATGTTGTCGGTGCGCCCCAACAATGTGGACAGATGGCTGAGCTGGTCTAAGGCGCACGACTGGAAATCGTGTAACCCCCATAAAGGGTTCGAGGGTTCGAATCCCTCTCTGTCCGCCACGGAAAAATCCCACACCTTTTTGGTGTGGGATTTTTTTGTGGCGCTTTGACAGAGAGAGGATTCGAACAGCACGTTCGGCGTTAGCCGAAACAAACAGTCCTGCGGACTGTTTGTTAGTGTGCGGGTGCCGGGACTGGGCGCACACTACCGGGGACCATCCCCCCGGGAAATCCCACACCTTTTTGGTGTGGGATTTTTTGTGGCGCTTTGACAGAGAGAGGATTCCAACAGCACCCAATACTGTCGGGCAATGACAAGGCCTCCGGAGGGGAACTTTCCCGTCCGGAGGTCTTGATTTTAACCAGATCCTTTATCCGGCCTCCTGGATGATCCGGTAGTTTGGCTGCCCCGCCAGATAATCCTCCACAGATATAAAGGCATACTGGCCCACATAAATGCGGTCGACGCAAATGGCTCCGTTGTATTGGATGTAGAAGGGAGAATAGAGTTCATCCCGAACCCGGACCAGGTATTCATCCCCGCACCGGGCCAGAGGCAGAATGGATTGCCGCATATCCCCTCTCCACCGCACCAGTGACAGCTGGGTGAGATCCCCTGTGTCCCAGTTTACCATCCAGGTCTCATCTGCTCCACACTGCATCGTAGCCAGGTCCAGATACCCCACCGGATAGTATTCCAGCTGAAACTCATAGGGAGAGGTATCTATGTGGTAGAGAGGCAGCCCTGTCTCCATATCCACCAGCAGAAGCTGCCAGGCATCCAGGTCGTAATCATACTTTGCAAAATATCCCTTTCCCTTCCAGACTGCATAAAGCCATCCGCTTTCTGCCGGAAGTTCCAGGAGGGTCAGGGCCTCCCCGATGCGGTTTTCCAGTTTTTCCAGATCCAGCAGGTACAACTCCTCCATGCTGTTTCTCAAGAGAACTTTGTTGTTGACCACCGAGCCAAACCAGCGGACAGCCGGCTGGATGGAGAGTTCCATCCAGTTGTAGACCATGTCATGGTCCACTTTGGGATTGTTGCTTATCCCGACCCGCACCACCGCCGCAGTATCGGCGGAGTTGGATGTATAGCCCAGGTAGAGGCTTAATCCGTCAAAATACCTCCCCGACAGGTTGGCATCGGAGACCTCGGAATGACCGAATATATTTTCCTGGTCCAGCACTGCTGCCCTTTCCTCCCCCTGGGAATCGTGCCGGTAGAGGGTAAATGCCTCACTGTCAGAGGTAAGGACGTAGAGGCAGTCCCCGTAAACGAAAAGTTCCCGGGTGCAGTTAGGATCGTAGCAGGCGGGACAGTCGGCGGAATTATGGGCGCATCCCTTCCGGCTGCAAAAAGGGCGGCTAGTGGCTGTTTCCCGGTCATAGTAGGTCAGAACATAAAAACCGCTGTAATCTTCCTGAAAGCAATAGACCCCTTCCTCGTCCGTCAGGATATCTTCCAGCTGCGTCAGCTGGGTCACCTGCTCCGGTATATGGAAGGTCTCCGATTGAGCCTCCTCCGCCGCAGGGGTCTCCTGCTGCCTGGAACAGCCGCCCAACCCCACGGCTGCGGCCAAGGTCATCACTCCCAGAATCAAAGCTCCTGCTTTCAGTTGTAAGGCATGAGACATTTTTCCAATTCCTCCGGCGTGAGACTGGCAGCCCCCAGGTTGAAGGCGTATGCTTCATCGGCTAAATAGCCAAGACTGACATATAAATAGATCTGATAATCGGCGCTGTACAGAAGATAACTGTAATAATCCTGCGTTCCTTCGGTAGAGACCCACTCTGGAAGTTCCAGATCTATCTCCTGGAACGAGTTTTCTTCCAGGTCAAGGTAAGCCAGGTATTCCCGGGCCATGAGGGTCAGGGCTTCCTGGATCTCCTGGCTCCGGGACGAGTCTTCCTCCGCCTCCTGGACCAGCATCTCTACCCTTTCTTGCATATCCTCCGCTCCGCCGTCATGCTCCAGGTTGAGGCTCATGACCTTCTGGGTATCGGGATCGTAAGAAAAGTTGAAGATCCAATACTGGGGGGAATACCGTCCGCTCTGGTCCCTGATCTCCTGATCCCGCTCCATGTGGATCCTGTCAAGTCCCAGCAGGGTTCCCTCGTCCATGACTGGCACATCGTCATAGGCCAGTTCATAAATTTCAAGGCCTTCCAGAGCCTGCCGGACGGTAGGGCAATCCGCCATCAAAAGGTTGAGCAGCTCCCATTGAACCAGTACTTGTTCCTGGTCCAGCTGGGTCCAGTCCGCCTGATCTCCCTGGATCAGGAAGGTCTGTTTGTGCTCATAAAGGCTTCTGGCCACAGGATGGGAGGCCGCCTTCTGTCCCAGGGCAATGGTGGTATAGTCGGGGAGATAGGTCATCTGGCCCACCAGGGCGTCCTGGCGGCGGATCATCCAGAGGGCCGGCAGGGTGAGGGCAGCTGCCACCACCAGGGCGCACCCCGCCACCGCCAGCCAGGCCTTTTTATTCATTCCCTTCATGGGCCACCTCCAGGGTAAAACTGCACCGGGTCCCCTCCCCCACCTGACTTTGGTAGGAAAGGCTGGTACCGTGGAGCTGTGCGATCCGGGCACAGAGAGCCAGCCCCACCCCGCTGCCGTTCATCCGCCGAGCCCGGGATTTGTCTACCATATAAAAGGGCTCGGTGATCCGATGAAGCTGTTCCGGAGGGATTCCGCAGCCGTTGTCCGCCACCTGGACCAGGAGTTTTCCCTCCAGGGGGCGGGCCACCACCAGCACCCGGCCCTCCTCCCCTTCCAGGCTTCGCAGGCTGTTCTGGACCAGATTCTGCACCAGGTCGATGAGAAGGATCTCATCCCCCAGCACCTGGAGACCCTCCACTTTGGCCCACCGGACCTGGGTAGGGTTTCCCAAGGCCTCCCGGGCGCCCCGAAAAACTTTCTGAAGGGAGACCGGCTTCAGTTCCAGGCTGTCCTCCCGGTTGAGACCCAGAAGGAGAAGCAGCTTCTGGCTCAACTGCTCCAGCCGCCGGGCGTCATGGTAGATCGCCTCGCTGGCGGTGTGGAGAGTCTTGGGGTCGGGGGGTGATTCCCGCAGGATATCCGCATACCCGATGATCCCGGTCATGGGGGTTTTGATCTCATGGGTGAAGGCGGCAATAAAATCGTCCCGCTGGGTCACCGACAGGTTCAGCTCCTGGATCTGATTTTCCACCGCCTGAGCCATGGTGTCAAAGCTCCGGCTCAGGCTGCCGATCTCATCCTGGCTCTCCACCCGGGTCCGGGCAGCATAATCTCCTCGGGCAATGTCGGTGGCCGCCTGGGTGAGTTTCTGGAGAGGGGTGGTCAGGGCCCCACTGATGATCCCGGCCGCCAGGGCCGTGACTGCCAGGGCGGCCAGCTGGATCCGGGCAAACCATCCCACCTGGGAATCCCGGCGGGAATAGACCGAGCTGAAATCGTGAGCGGTGATGAGCTGGGCGGAGTTCTCCCCCCAGTCCAGGCTGCTGCAAATGTAGAGGGCGACGCCCTCCCCCGCCTTCTCCAGATCCAGGGCGGACACCTGCTCCTCCCGGGCTGTGCGGGCCAGGTTTGCCAGCACTTCCTCCCCAGGCTGGTCCTCCATATTCAGGTAGGCCAGGGCCGTCTCCATATAAATGGCCAGGGAATTGTTACCGTACTGATCCAGGCTGTTGCCGTACTGATAGAGGGCGGCGTGGAACTGGGCGGTGCTGTCCGTCTCGGTCTCCTTCAGATAGAGCTGAAGCTGGGAGAGCTGGGTGTTGTGCTGCTGGTAGGAAAGCTCTACCATGCTCTCATAGCTTTGGTCAAAGTCCCGTGCCATGAAGATCACCCCGCCCAAGCTGAGGACCAGGGTGATCATCAGAATCATGGCCAGTGCGAATTTCAGCGAGAGCTTCATCTGGGATCTCCCTTCAGGCGGTAACCTACCCCCCGCACCGTCTCAATGGTATCGGACCAGTCCAGCTTTTTCCGAAGCCGCTGGATGTGGATGTCCAGGGTACGGGTATCCTCCTCCGGCTCGCTGCCCCAGACCCGCTCATAGAGGACGCTGCGGTAGAGGGCCACCCCTGGGTTCCGCATGAGCTGGGCCAGAAGGTTGTATTCCATGGGCTTCAGGTGGACCGGAACCCCCGCCTTGGTGACGGTGAGGGCCACCGGATCCATCTCCACATCCCCCACCCGGAGGACGGTGCTTCCCCGCCCTGCCCGCCGGAGGACTGATTCCACCCGGGCCAGCAGTTCCGCCGGTTCAAAGGGCTTTACAATGTAATCGTCCGCCCCCAGCCGCAGCCCCTTCACCCGGTCGTTCACCCCCGCCTTGGCGGTGAGGAAGATGACCGGTGTGCCGGTGGGAAGGATGTAGTCGATGAGTTCAAAGCCGTCCACTCCGGGGAGCATCACGTCCAGGAGGACCAGGTCATACTGGTTTTCCTCGATCATGTCCGCCGCCTGGATCCCGTCCGCCGCCTGCTGGGTGGCGTACCCTGCCCGGCGGAGGGTCAGGGCAATAAGATTGCGGATGTTGGTCTCGTCCTCTACGATCAAAATGGGTTTCATGGTGTCTCCTTGGCCGTCCGGCTTAATAAATACTTAATTTGATATGAAGCTTATTTGTATTGTATCATATCCTTGGAATGTTTCCAAATCTTATCCGTACCGGAAACAATGCGGAAACACGGGTGCGTTATGCTGGAACGCAAAGGAAGTGAAACGATTATGCCCTATCCCCCCAGACACTCTATGACCGCCCGCCAGAGGGCCCGCCAGAAAAGGCGGATCCAAATCTGGATCGCCCGGATCATATTCTTTACCCTGCTAATCCTGTTTTTGGTGGGGATCTATCATCTGACAGGCGTCATCCTGTCCCGGTTTTTCCTGGAAGCACAGGCCGGCAGTTCCAACCCTGCCGGCAGCACCTGGTTTGAGGAGGGGGCGGAAGATCTCTCCTCCGGGGGGATGGTGGTAGCCATCGACCCCGGACACGGAGGCAGCGACCACGGAAGCCAGGGGCTGGGCTTTTACGAGGACGAGATGACCTGGCGGACCGCCAATCTGCTGCTGGAGCTGATGGAAGCGGACGACCGGTTCTCCCCCTTCCTGACCATTACCCAGGAGCAGTGGGAGGATGAATCCCGCCGGGAGAAGCCCAGCGAGCGGGCGGAAACCATCCAGGCCAGCGGCGCCCAGCTGCTGCTGAGCATCCACGGGAACAGCGATGTTTCCTCCGATACCTATGGATTTGAATGTTTCCCGGTCCCTCCCACTCTGGCCTATCATGAGGAAAGCCAGCAGTTTGCAGAGATCATTGCCGGGCTTTTCGGCCAGGACGGACAGAAGCTGCGGGGCACCAACGGGGTGCGGTACTTATACTATGACGAAAACGATAACAAACTGATCGTGGAATCAGGCAGTATGCAGCTGGCCGGGACCCCCACCTTCACCCTGCTGGAGGACAGCGGCTGCCCCGCCGTGCTGGTGGAGCAATGCTTCATCACCAACGCAAGCGATGTGGACCGGTACGGGGACGAAGACGGCTGCGCCCGGGCCGCCCAGCTCTACTACCAGGCTATCTGCCAGTATTACGGCCTTGAACCGGTGGCCTAAAAGTGAACTCACCATGAAGAAACCCTCGTCCCGCAGGACGAGGGTTTTTCTGTAAAAGGATTCAGCAGCCCAGATAGGCTTTCCGGACCTCGATATTGTTGGCCAGGGCGTGGGCCTCGCCCTCCATCTTGATGGAGCCGGTCTCCAGCACGTAGGCGCGGTGGGCAATGTCCAGGGCCATCTTGGCGTTCTGTTCCACCAGCAGGACGGTGACGCCCTTCCGGTTGATGTCCTGGATGATCTTAAACACTTCCTTCACCAGCAGGGGGGACAGGCCCATGGAAGGCTCATCCAGCAGAAGCATTTTGGGATTGCACATGAGGGCACGGCCGATGGCCAGCATCTGCTGCTCACCGCCGGACAAGGTGCCGGCCTGTTGGCTCCGCCGCTCCTTCAGCCGGGGCAGCAGTTCAAAGACCATCTCATAATCCTGCTGAATGGCAGAGGGGCCGTCCTTCCGGGTATAAGCGCCCATCTCCAGGTTTTCCTGGACTGAGAGCCCCCCGAAGATCCGCCGCCCTTCCGGGACCTGGGCGAGGCCCAGCCGGATGATTTTGTGGGCCTCCATCTTGGTGATGTTCTGGCCCATATAGGTGATATCTCCGCTCTTGGGCTTCATAAGCCCGCTGATGGTGTGCATGGTGGTGGTTTTCCCGGCACCATTGGCACCAATGAGGGTGACGATCTCCCCCTTGTTCACATGGAAGGATACATCCTTGATGGCGTGGATGGAGCCATAGTAAACATTGATGTTGCTGACACTGAGGATCTCTTCCATATCAATCACCTCCCAGATAGGCGGCAACCACCTTGGGATTGTTCCGCACTTCCTTGCCGGTGCCCCGGGCAATACACTGACCGTGGTCCAGCACTGTGATCTCCTCGCAGATCCCCATGACGAAGTTCATGTCATGCTCGATGAGGAGGATGGCGATGCCGAACTCGTCCCGGACAAACCGAACCGTCTTCATCAACTCGTCGGTCTCCTGGGGGTTCATGCCGGCAGCAGGCTCATCCAGCAGAAGGAGCTTAGGGTTAGTGGCCAGGGCCCGGGCGATCTCCAGCTTCCGCTGTTTGCCGTAGGGCAGGCTGCTGGCCAGAAGGTCAGCCTCCTCATCCAGGTCAAAGATCTTCAGCAGCTTCATGGCCTGGTGGTTCATCTCCGCTTCCTTGGACCAATACTTGGGGGTGCGGAAAATGCCGTCCCACATGGCATATTTCATCTGGTTGTGAAGGCCCAGTTTTACATTGTCCAGAACCGACAGGCCATTGAAGAGCCGGATGTTCTGGAAGGTCCGGGCTACCCCATGCTTGGAGATGAACTCCGGGGATTTCCCGGTAATGTCCACTCCGTCCAGGATAATGTTCCCCTCGGTGGGGGCGTACATACCGGTGAGCATATTGAAGGCGGTGGTCTTGCCGGCGCCGTTGGGGCCGATCAGACCGTACAGATGCCCTTTTTCAATGGTCATATCCAGCTGAGAAACCGCCTGCAGTCCGCCGAAGGCAATCCCCAGATTTCGTACTTCCAACAGTGCCATATTACCCCTCCTTCCCCTGCTTCAGGTTCTTTTTGCCGGGCATCCGACTTTTGATCTTCTCCGCCACCACGGCACGCCAGGCAATGGCTTTGGGGCTCTGGTTAAAGATCATCATGGCGATGAGGAGGATGGCGTAGACCAGCATCCGGTAATCCGCCACGCTCCGCAGCAGTTCAGGCAGGACTGTAAGGATGGTGGCCGCAATGATGGAGCCACGGATATTCCCCATACCGCCCAGCACCACAAAGACCAGCACCAGAATGGAGGTGTTGTAGTCGAACTTCTTGGCCACCAGGGTGGAGTAGTTCAGGGAGTAAAGCACCCCGGCCATCCCGGCCAGAACAGCAGAGGTGATGAAGGCCATCATCTTGTATTTGGTGATGGGGATGCCGATGCTCTCGGCGGCGATCCGGTTGTCCCGGATGGATTTGATGGCACGGCCTGCACGGCTGTCCACCAGGTTCATGACCACGAAGAGGGTAATGAGGACCATCACCACCCCGATGGTAAAGGTGGAGGCCTTGGTAACACCGGTGATGCCGATGGCTCCGTTGATGAGGACGGTGCCGTCCGCTTCCATTCCCATGCTCATAGCATCCTTCAAGGAGATATGGAACCCGTTGGAGTCCACTCCCAAATAGATGGCATTGATGACCGTCTTGATGATCTCGCCGAAGGCCAGGGTCACAATGGCCAGATAGTCCCCCCGGAGACGGAGGACCGGGATCCCGATGATAAAGCCGAAGATACCGGCCACCACCCCGCCAATGAGGAAGGCAGCCACCAGGGCCACCGGCTTGGGCATGGTCTCACAGTTCAGGACCCAGAAGAGGGTGCCGGAGAAGGCTCCCAGGCTCATGAATCCCGCATGGCCCAGGGAGAGCTCCCCCAAAAAGCCTACCACCAGGTTGAGGCTGACGGCCATGATCACATAGGTGCAGATGGGCACCAGCTGCCCGGAAACAGAGTTTTTCAGGTTGCCGGTAGCGGCAAGGAGCTGGATGGCCAGGTAGGCCACCAGGACGATGGCATAGTTC
Organism: uncultured Clostridia bacterium; assembly: GCA_944387325.1. Lineage (GTDB taxonomy): Bacteria > Bacillota > Clostridia > Oscillospirales > Ruminococcaceae > CALXEN01. The sequence goes on from CALXEN010000055.1 coordinate 15,280, forward strand.
ACCGCCTTTTCCCGGAAGCCCTTATCCAATTTCCCCCACCGGGAGAATACTTTCAGTTTTTTCATTCCGGCCACCCCTTACACTTTCTCACGGATCTGCTTGCCCAGCAGACCGGTGGGCTTGCCCAGCAGCACCACAATGAGCACCCCGAACACAATGGCGTCGGATAGCTTCGTCGCGA
>CALXEN010000056.1 GCA_944387325.1 uncultured Clostridia bacterium
CGGGAGCGTAGGCCAGATAGGTAATGCGGGCATCCAGAATTTCCAGACCGGCTTCCCGGACACTTTCCTGGATCTCGTCCCGAATCCGCCGGGCTACCACCTCGCTGGACCCCCGCAGGCTGCCGTCATCGGCATGGCCGTCACCGGTGGTATCCACATTGGGAGCCATGTCATAAGGGTAGATCCGGACCACGTTCCGCAGGGCGCTGTCACACTGGAGGGAGAGGTATTCCTTGTAGTTGTCCACATTGAACACCGCCTTGGCAGTGTCGGTGACCCGCCAGATAACTGCGATACCGATTTCCACCGGGTTGCCCAGGCAGTCGTTGATTTTCTGCCGGGCGTTGTTCAGGGTCATCTGTTTCAGGGAAATCTTCTTTCCGTTGGCCAGGGCCTGAGCGGCGGCAGCGTTGTTCTGCTGGCCGCTGGTAAGGATGGCGGCTACGCTGTTTCCATCCTTCACATCCCCGCTCTGGCTCAGCCGGGTAGCGGCAGCAGGCGTGACGGCAGAGCAGAAGGGATTGACCCAGTAAGAGCCCTCCCCTTTCAGGGTGCCGATGTAGTTACCGAAGAGGGTAAGGACCAGGGCTTCCTGGGGTTTCAGCACCTTAAGGCCGCAGAGGGGAATCCAGCCCAGAGCCATAATCACAATACCCACCACCATAGCCGGAACATTGGGGCTGGTATTACCCCAGAAATCCCACTGAGCCCAGGCCGTCAGGCTGAGGATAAACAAGGCAATCCCCGCCGCATACACAAGCAGAATCAGCAGCAGGGCCGCCATCCCGTTTTTCCGGGTCTGCAAAATTTTTTCTGTCATACAACATCTCCTCCTTCGGATGTTCGGTTTGTTTTTGATATCATTATGATATCATTGTGGAAGTTATTTGTCAACGGGATTTTAAAAAGAAAATCAGGGGACAGGTTTCCCTGCCCCCTGTGGGTGGTTATTATCGTTTGATATCGTAGTTGGCGTTCATCAGGTTCCGGATACTGGCCACATCGTCGGTGATGTTGGCGTCCCCGTGGATGGTGTGCTTGATGGCGCTGCTGGCCACGGCAAAGTTGATCATATCCATGGGCTTGTAGTCGTGCATCATGGCGTAGATCAGGCCGCTGGCAAAGGCGTCGCCGCCCCCCACCCGGTCCAGGATATTGAAGGTGAAGAGTTTGCTCTCGAAGGTGTGGCCCTGGTACCACATATAGGCTTTCAGGCTGTTCTCGCTGCCGCTGTGGGCGTACCGCACATGGCGGGCGATACATTTCAGGTTGGGATACCGCTGGATAAAGTGCTGGAAGACCTCGTCCTGTTCCTCATAGCTGGGCTGGAGAGGCACGCCGTCCTTCCAGTCTCCCTTGGAGTGGTCCTCCTCGTCCTTCCAGAGGTGGTAGGGCTCAATGCCCAGGAGGACGTCGGTGTAGGGCAGGCAGAGGGTGCAGAAGTCCCGGGCGTCCTCCCAGCTCCAGAGGGCGCTGCGGAAGTTTCCGTCAAAGCTGACGGTGAGGCCCAGCTCCTTGGCCGCCTGGATGGCCCGGAGGGTCAGGTCCCGGCAGTTGGGAGCCAGGGCTGGGGTGATGCCGGAGAGGTGGAGCCAATCAAAGCCTTCCAGCAGTTCCTTCACATCAAAATCGGAGAAGTCATACTCGGTGATGGCGCTGTGCTTCCGGTCATAGGTGACCTTGCTGGGGCGGATGCCGTAACCGGTCTCCAGGTAGTAGGTGCCCAGCCGGTGGGTGGGAGTCTCCTGGGGAGTGGACAGGATCATGGGGGTGCAGTGGACGTCGTTGGAGCGGAGCATCCGGACGGCGCTCTTACCCAGGCTGTTGTTGGGCACCACGCTGAAGAAGGTGCTGTCCACCCCCAGATTGGCCAGAGCCAGGGCGATATTGGCCTCTGCCCCCCCGTAGCTGGCTTCAAAATTGGAGGCCATTCGAATTTTTTCGTAGTTGGGGGGCGTGAGCCGGAGCATGATCTCCCCGATGGTGATGAATTTTTTGCCGTTGGTCTCTCCGGTCAACAGGGGATTGTAATGTTCCATAAGGCGAACCTCTGCTTTCTTTTTTTCCTTTTTTCTGACGGCATTCCGCCGTACTTTCATCTAATGTATATTTTATTATAAATTCTTTGGGATTTCAACACACAAACCGGGAGATTTGTGGTATACTATCAGGGATAAGTAATACTTAAAGGAGTAAGACCATGGAAGAGAACATTTTAGGCGGCGCTCTCATGAGCGACCAGGTACTGGCCAGGCTGCTGGATGACCTGCGCCGGGGCCGGTTCGCCCAGGCCGACCGCCTGCCCGCAGAGCTGGATCTTGCCCAGCAGATGGGGGTGAGCCGGACGGTGATCCGGGATGCCATGGCCGAGCTGGAGCGGAGCGGATACATTGAGCGGGTGCGGGGGATCGGCACAGTGGTGAACCGGGATGCCCTGACCCTGCGGAACCGGATGGACCACAAGCTGGAATACTACGACATGATCCAGGCTCTGGGGCAGGAACCCCACTCGGACAGCCTGACCGTGACCCGGGACCAGGCCAAGCCCCTGGTTGCCAAGAGCCTGGGCCTCCAGCCGGGAGATCCGGTGATAAAGCTGAGCAAGCGGGTACTGGCCGGATCCACCCCCGTCCTCTACTCCATCGACTATCTCAGCCCCACCCTGTTCGGGGAGAACCAGCCCCAGGACATGGACTTCAACTGCAATATCTTTGACCTGCTCCACAACGCAGGGATCCAGGTGGTAAGCACCGTCAGCCATGTGAAGGCCAGCGCCGGCACCGTGGCCATCCGGAACGCTCTCCAGCTGCCCCCTTCCGAGGCCCTGCTCCTGCTGGACGAGGTGGCCTACACCCGGCTGTGCCGTCCGGTGTTCCACAGCTACGCTTATTACACCAACTTTTTCGATTTTTCCATCATCCGCAAAAAGCTGTAAGGAGGTACTATGCGTCATTTGATCGATCCCCTGGACTTTACCAGGGAGGAAGTGGAGAACCTGCTGGATCTGGCCGACCGGATCATTGCCGATCCCGCCGCCTACCAGGAGGTTGCCCGGCACAAAAAGCTGGCCACCCTCTTCTATGAGCCTTCCACCCGCACCCGGCTCAGCTTTGAGGCCGCCATACTCAACCTGGGAGGGAGCGTTCTGGGCTTCCCCGGGGCGGACGTATCCAGCGCCGCCAAGGGGGAGAGCGTGGCCGACACCATCCGGGTCATCAGCGCCTACGCCGACATTGCCGCCATGCGCCATCCCAAGGAGGGCGCTCCCCTGCGGGCCAGCCGGTATTCCGGGATCCCGGTGATCAACGCCGGGGACGGAGGCCACAACCACCCCACCCAGACCCTCACCGATCTTATGACCATCCGCCGCCGGTGCGGACGGCTGGATCATCTCACCATCGGCCTGTGCGGCGACCTGAAATTCGGCCGCACCGTCCACAGCCTCATCAAATCCCTGGCCCGCTATGAGGGGATCCGGTTCCTCTTCATCAGCCCCAAGGAGCTGCGGGTGCCCAGCTACATCATCACCGATGTGGTGGAGCCCGCCGGTCTGGAGTACCAGGAGGTCCGGAGCCTGGAGGACAGTATGCCCCAGCTGGATATCCTCTACATGACCCGGGTCCAGCGGGAACGGTTCTTCAACGAGGAGGACTACATCCGGCTGAAAAACACCTACGTCCTCACTGAGGACAAGATGAAGCTGGCCGGGCCCAACCTGGCCGTCCTCCATCCCCTGCCCCGGGTAAACGAGATCTCCATCTCGGTGGACGACGATCCCCGGGCCGCCTATTTTGAACAGGCCAAAAACGGGGTGTATGTGCGGATGGCCCTCATCATGACCCTGCTGGGTCTGCCTGACCCCAAACAGAAGGAGGGGAACTGAGATGCTGAATGTAGACGCCATCAACAACGGCATTGTAGTGGACCATATCCAGGCCGGCACCAGTCTGGAGCTGTACCGGCTGCTGGAGCTGGACAAGCTGGAGAACGCCAGCATCGCCCTGATCCAGAATGTGCGGAGCAACAAGTCCGGGAAAAAGGATATCATCAAGATCGAGGGGGATGTTTCCGCCCTCAATCTGAACATTCTGGCCTATCTGGACCCGGGGATCACCGTGGCCACCATCCAGGACGGAAAGATCGTCTCCAAAAAGCGGCCTGACCTTCCCCGGAAGCTGGTGAACGTGATCCGTTGCAGGAACCCCCGGTGCATCACCAGCGTGGAGGAGGAGTGCGAGCACATCTTCCTTCTCAGCAGCACCGGCCAGTACCGGTGCGCCTACTGCGAACAGGCCTTTGAGATGAAACCGGAATAAAAAGGGAACCTGAAAAGGGGAGCATCCGTGGATGCTCCCCTTTTTGAGTTGTATTACTGCTCAGGAGATGGGCTCCCATCCCAGGACGGTGTAGCCTGCCCCCTCAATGGCCTGGCGGACCGGCTCCTCCTGGAAGGGCTGTTTGGTCCGGACCAGCACCCGGGCCTCCCCGGGCCGGGCGGCAGCCCAGGTATCCGGCAGCCGGTTGAGGGCGTTCTCCACCTTGAGACCGCATTTGCTGCAATTCATTCCCTCCACCTTTACCCAGGTGCGGTAGGGATAGTGGCTTTTGTTCCGGTCCTTGACGGGGACACGTCCGGTGTCCCTTTCATGGCTGCGGGTACAGAAGATCTTTCCCTCCCGCTGGAGCATCCCGTAGGCCATAAACCCGCAGAACACCGCCGCCGTGATCACCACCATTTTATCCATATCCAACATAGTCTGTCGCCCTCCTTTCTTCCGGGGACAATGAAAAGGGTTGCTGTCTACCTTTATTGTATCATCCACCCATATCCCCCGCAACGGGAAAGGCAGCGCCATCCCCACAAAAAAGAAAAGAGGTTTTTGTGCAGTATTATTCCAGACCCAGCTTTTCCATAATATACCCCGGCACCTCCTCCGGGTCCAGGTCTTTGGCGTAGGCAAACTCCTGGTGGAGGAGCCGTTTGGCCTCCTCCAGGTACTTTTTATCCCCTACCCGGAGCTGCTTGCCCTGGGCCTGCCGCTCCTTCTGCTTGTCGTGGAGAAGGACGATGAGGCGGATCACCGCCACCAGGTCGCTTCCTCGGAGGATCTCCCCGAACTGGGCGTGGCGCTCCGGTTCGTTCTCGTCCCATGTCAGCCAGGCTTCCGGCACCCGGACCAGAAGGGCATCCAGCTCTCCCTCGCTCAACAGTTTCCGGAGGGGGACCTTGGGGCTGTCCACCGGGGTATAGACGGTGGTGGCCGCCTTGGCGTAGAGAGGTTTCAGGATATAATACTGCTGGGGCGGCAGATTTCCAAACCGCTGCTCCCGGATCTCCTGAATCTCACAGACCCCCGCATTGGGATGACGGACCACATCGCCCACCTGATACATAATTGCCTCCTGTCTCCACATAACAAAAAACCAGCTGTCTGGACAGCCGGGCCAAGGGTCCTCCGGAAGATACTTTTCCGAAGGCTCTATGCTTATTTTACCACCATTTTCAAAAAATTTCCAGCGGATTTTTCCTGTATCTCCGCAGCTTTTTTCTGTATAGAGAAGGGGCCGGTCCCATAAAAAGGACCAGCCCCTCTTTTTTTACTGCCGCTGCCGGATGGTTTTCTGCAGGACCAGCCCCACCAGGAAAACCGCTGCCTCGGTGGTAGGGAAGGCCCACCACACCCCCAGCACTCCCCACCACCGGGAGAGGAGGAAGGTGACCGGGAGAATGAGGAAAAATCCCCGGAGAAGGGAAATGATCTGGGCGGGCCTTGCCTGTTCCAGGGCGGCAAGGGCGGATATAAGGATAATGTTGAACCCCACAAAGGGGCAGGACAGGAAATAAATCTTCAGCCCCTGGACTGCCAGGTTCTGGAGCAAAGGATCCCCCTGGGTGTTGAAGGCCCCCGCAATGGGCTGGGCCCCCAGGTACATTCCCAGGTAGACCGCCGCCGACAGGATCACCATGGCGGTGAAGGCATAACGGAGGATGGCTTTCAGCTTCTCCCCCTCCCCCCGGCCGTAGCAGCTGCTGAGGATGGGCTGGACCCCCTGGGCGATGCCGTTGTAGATGGCGGTGACCACCAGGGAAAGGTTGGCAATGACCCCGTAGGCCGCCACCCCGGTGTTCCCTTCCAGCCCCAGAAGGATGGCGTTGAAGGCCAAAATGACCACTCCCGAGGAGACCTCGTTGATGAGGGAGGGTGCCCCCGCCGACAGGATCCCGGCGGCCAGGGTGGGCCGCAGCCGACATTTGGTCAGGCGGAAGGAATTCCTCTTCCGGATAAAGTGGGGGGAAAGGATGGCCATGCTGATGATGGGGGAAAACCCGGTGGCCAGCACTGCCCCGAAAATCCCCATCTTACAGGGAAAGATGAAGATATAGTCCAGCACCACGTTGGAGATGCTGCCTCCCATCATGGCGGCCATGGCCAGCTGGGGCTGTCCGTCGTTCCGTACAAAGGGGAGGAGGATATTATTCAGGATAAAGGCGGGAGAGAAGAGGAGAAGGACCCGGAGATAGGTAAGGGTCATGGGATAGACCTCCTCATCCGCCCCCATCCAGGTGACGATGGCATCCGCTCCGAAAAGCCCCAGGAATACCAGGGCCAGGGCGACCCCTGCCCCCAGCATGAGGCAGGTGGTAAAGATCCGGTCGTTGGTCCGGCGGCTCCCCTGGTTCTTTTGGATGGCGAACTTGATGCCCCCTCCCATCCCCACCATCTGGCCGCACCCCAGCATAAAGCTGTAAAGGGGGATGGCCAGGTTGAGGGCGGCCAGGCCGTTGGTGCCCAGGCCCAGAGAGACAAAATAGGTATCCGCCAGAATGTAGAAGGAGAGGCCCAGCATCCCCACCACGTTCAGGGAGGCATACCGGAGAAACTCTCCCAGCCAGCTTGATTTTTTCATTCCTTCCCTCCACAAAAAAAGAGGCCTGTGCTGTACAACACAGGCCTACTGTACAATGCAAAGACCCCGGCGGGTCAAATCCGTTTCGATTCGACTTATCCTACCATATATGGCAGGGCAAGTCAAGGGAGCCCCTCCTCACACCTTCTGCCGGAACAGGCCGTGGCGGTTGCAGTAATAGTAGAGCACCCCGCCCCGGGACAGCCGTAGACGGCATTCCCCGTTTCCCTCCGGGTAGAACCGCACCAGCTGGCACCGGTCCCCTGTCAGGCAGGCCAGGAAAGAGATATAGTGGGTCTTGGTCATGGGATGGTCCAGCCGGAGAAAGGTCTCGTCCTCCACCGGCTCCAGGGTGAGGGCGTGGGCCTGGTCCGGTTCCTCTGCCTCCAGAGGCGGCAGGGTGACCCCGCAGCAGCTGACCACCGCCTGACCGGCGGCGTGGATCACATTTCCGCAAAGGGGACAGACATAAAAGTGGGAGCGGAGCATATTGGCCCCCCGGTTCCGGTTGGTCACCTGGTCCCCCGAGAGGAGCTCGGTCACCGACACCCCCAGGGCGGCGGAGAGGGGCTCCAGCAGGGAGATATCCGGCAGGCCCCGGGCGGTCTCCCACTTGGAGACGGCTTTATCGCTTACCTCCAGCATAGCCGCTAGCTGGGCCTGGGTCAGGCCCCGGGCCTCCCGCAGGCGGCGGATTGCAGCGCCGGTCACATACAGATCCATAAACAGTTCCTCCCGGAATCATTTTGTTTTCTGTATCATACCAGCATATCCGCCCCGGGGCAACCTACCCTTGGTAGAGTTTCCCTTACACGGTCACCGGGTCTTTGGCACAGATGACTACATGGTCCTCCCCCTCCAGGCAGGCGGTGAAGGCGCCTCCCTCCACCAGGGTGCCCCGGGCGATGCCGTCGGCCATAGCCTGTTCCACCGCCCGGCTCACCTTTTTCCGCAGTTCCCGGGCCCCATAGGGGCTGGTACCCCGGCCCACCAGGGCCTGGGCCAGCTCCGGCTGGTGATCCAGCCGGTAGCCCTGGGCGGCGGCCCTCTCCTCCAGCTGGGCCAGAAGCTTTTCGGTGATCTGGACCAGCTCCTCCCGCTTCAGCGGATGGAAGACCACCACCTCGTCCAGCCGGCCCAGAAGCTCGGGGCGGAAATACCGTTTCACCTCCGCCATGGCCTGCTGGCTCTGCTTTTCAAAGGCTTCCTCCTGGGTGCCGAACCCCAGGGGGGCGGTCTGGCCCGCCAGCCACCTGGCTCCCAGGTTGCTGGTCATAAGGATGATGGCGTTGGTGAAATCCGCCGTCCGTCCGGCGCTGTCGGTGAGGCGGCCGTCCTCCAGGATCTGGAGGAGGATATTTTGCAGGTCCCCGTGGGCCTTTTCAATTTCGTCAAAGAGGACCACGCTGTAAGGGCGGCGGCGGATGGCCTCGGTAAGCTGGCCTCCCTCGTCGTGGCCCACATAGCCGGGAGGGGCCCCGATGAGCCGGGCCACGGTGTGGGCCTCCATATACTCGCTCATATCAAACCGGAGGAGGGCTTTCTCGCTGCCGAACCAGCACTGGGCCAGGGTCCGGGCCAGATGGGTCTTCCCCACCCCGCTGGGGCCCAAAAAGAGCATAGCCCCCATGGGCCGCCCTGATTCCCGCAGGCCGGTGCGGCTGCGGCGGACTGCCCCTGCTACGGCGGCCACCGCCTGGTGCTGGCCCACCACCTGCTCCTCCAGCCTCTGTTCCAGCTGGGCCAGCCGCTCCCGCTGGGCCTCGTTCACCCGCTGGGCAGGCACCCCGCTGGCCCGGCTGACCACCGCCGCCACGTCCTGGGGTTCCAGTACCAGATTTTCCTGCTGCCGTTCCTCTCCGGCGATGCGAAGGCGGGAGGCGGCCTCGTCCAGCAAGTCGATGGCCTTGTCCGGGAGATACCGCCCCGGCAGATACCGGACGCTCAGTTCCACCGCCGCCCGGATGGTGGAGGCGGGGATGGAAACCCTGTGGTACTGCTCGTACCGGCCGATGAGCCCTTTCAGGATGGTCTCGGCCTGGGCGGGGGTGGGCTCCTCCACCGTGATCTTCCCAAACCGCCGGTCCAGGGCCGGGTCCTTCTGAAGGCAGCGGCGGTATTCCTCCTGGGTGGTGGCCCCCACCAGCTGAATTTCTCCCCGGGCCAGAAGGGGTTTCAGGATGCTGGCGGCGTCGATGGCTCCCTCCGCCGCACCGGCCCCCACCACTATATGGATCTCATCAATGAACAGGATGGTGTTCTTGTCCCGCTGAAGCTCCTCCAGAAGGCTTTTGAACCGTTCCTCAAAGTCCCCCCGGTATTTGGTGCCCGCCACCAGGGAGGCCATATCCAGGGCCAGCACTCGCTTCCCCTGGAGGGCGCCGGGGACGGTATTCTGGGCGATCCGCTGGGCCAGGGCCTCGGCCAGGGCGGTCTTTCCCACCCCCGGTTCCCCAATGAGGCAGGGATTGTTTTTCTGGCGGCGGCAGAGGATCTCCACCATCCGCTCCAGCTCCTGGTCCCGGCAGAGGACCGGGTCCAGCCGTCCCTCCAGGGCCATCCGGGTCAGGTCCCGGCCATACTTGTCGCTGGGCCGCCCGGACCGGGTAGCCGCCGCCCGGGGGGGCTGGGGCAGGACCAACTGTCCCGACAGTTGGCGGCATTCCCGGGCGGCTGTGGGCACTTCCAATCCCACCGCCGCCATCCACCGGCTGGCAGTGCAGCCGGCATCCTCCAGCATGGCGCAAAGGAGATGCTCGCTGCCCGCCCGGCGGCACTGGGCGCTGCGGGCTCCCAGCCGGGCAAACTCCAGGGTCTTCTGGAATTCCCCGGTCAGGTCCCGGGGCCGGAGCCGGACCCTCTGGGGGCTGATCTGTCCCGCCAGGGGAAGGATGGATGCCTCGGTGATTTTTTTGGTTTGGAGGAACTGGGACGCCGGGCCGGGTTCATGGAGAATAGCCAGCAGCAGATGTCCCGTATTGGCCTGGGCCAGCCCCCGCTCCCCTGCCAGAAGAAGAGATTCCTTCAGGCAGCGGACCGCAGAGGGGGAAAAACCCTTAAATTCGTTCATGGATTTGCCTCCCATCAAGAGATATAATCCAGTATAGACGGGTGGAAAGCAAATAAACATCGAAAAGGCGGGAAACAAAAAAACCGCCTTCCTTTTTCAGGGAAGACGGCAAAGGGGACGGATCAGCCCAGTTCCCGAAGGGCCTGGGTCAGAGCCTTGCTGATCTGGTCGGGGCAGCTGGTGGACCGGGGACCGCAGTGGATGCCGGACATCCGCTGGATAACATCCTCCGCCTTCTGCCCTTTCAGGAGGGCACAAATCCCTTTCAGGTTCCCGTTGCAGCCCCCCTTGACGGCGATGTCCTCAATGGTGTGATCCTCGTTGAGGGTGACGGTGGTGAGCACGCTGCAGGTGCCCTGATTCTTATAATTGACAGTGACCATAATTTTTTACTCCTTTATCTTTTCAGCTTTCCGGCTCCGGGCCAGGGCCCGGAGCTTCCGGATGGTTTCATCGTCGGTCCGGCAGGTCCCCACCGGATGGGGGACCTTGGAATTCATCCCGTGGAAATCGGTGCCGCCGGTGACCAGCAGATCGTATTCCCGGGCCAGCTGCGCCAGCCGTTCCTGGTCTTCGGAGGTGTTCCGGGGATGGTGGATCTCCACCCCGTCAATGAGGCCCCGGGCCGTCAGCTCCTCCACCAGAGGCATACTGTGGTAGACACTGGGATGGGCGATGACCGCCACCCCCCGGCATTCCCGGACGGTAGCCAGCACCTCCTCCACCGGGCGGTACTTGGCCTCGTGAATCACCTTTCCCGGCACCGGGCGGAGGGCGAAGAGCTCATGGTAGAGGGCCCCGTAAATGTTGTCCGCCAGACCGGCATCCATGAGAGCCCGCATGACATGGGCCTTGTAGAGGACCTTCCCCGGGCCGCAATAGGCCCAGGCGTCCCGGGTCCTAAACTGGGGACAGATCTCCTCCAGCTCGGCGCAGCTTTGGAGGGTGGCCTGGGTGCGGCGCCGGCCCATAAGGGCGCAATGCTCCTGAAGGGCGGCGCAGTCGTCCGGCCAGTAGCAGAGGACATGGACCCGGTGCTGGCGCTGGTAGTCATAGCTGCTCAGCTCCACCGCCGGGATGAGCTCCACCCCTTCTTGGAGCGGATGAGCGTAGGCGTACCGGACACTTTCCAGACTGTCGTGGTCGGATATGGCCAGGCTGGTGAGCCCTGCGGCCCGGGCCAGCTGCACCACCTTTTCCGCCGGGACCGAGCCATCGGAAAAATTGGAATGGGTATGAAGATCTCCCGCCATCTGTCTGCCTCCCGGCCCCTGCCGGGGCCTGTTTGAAATTCCAAAACCGTTTTCACCCTGTCATTATACCACTCTTTGTCATTTTCGGCAAATTGTAACTATGGATTTTGTGAAAACTGTGCTACAATGGGGGTAACGTCAGGGCCCTCTTTGCCGGCCCGGCGCTTTACCACTGGATAAAGGAGGCGCAATGCCATGAGCAAGGGACTTGTTTTGGAAGGCGGCGGTCTGAGAGGGATCTTCACCGCCGGGGTATTGGATTATTTTATGGAGCAGGATCTCTGGTTTGACACCCTCATCGGGGTCAGTGCCGGGGCCTGCCACGGGTGCAGCTACAAGGCACGGCAGCCGGGCCGGGCCCTCCGGATCAGTGTGGATTATCTGGACGATCCCCGGTACTGTTCGGTGCGGAGCCTGGTAACCACCGGGGATATGTTTGGGGTGGATTTCTGCTACCGGGCCATTCCCGACCTGCTGGACCCCATGGACTATGCAGCCTTCAATCAAAATCCCATGCGTTTTTTTGCCACCGTCACCAACCTGGAGACCGGGAAGGCCGTCTACCATGAGGTGAAGGACGGATACCGGGACGTAACCTGGGTCCGGGCCAGCGCCAGCCTCCCCCTGGTGAGCCGGAAAGTAGAGATCGACGGGAAATACTATCTGGACGGAGGCATCGCCGACAGTGTCCCCTACCTGAAGAGCATCCATCTGGGGAATGACAAAAACGTGGTGGTCCTGACCCGGCCCGCCGGATACCGGAAGGAGGCCACTGCCCTCCAGCCGGTGATCGCCGCCGAGTACCGAAAATACCCCAAGTTTGTGGAGGCCAGTGCCAACCGGCATATTGGGTACAACCAGACCATGGAGCGGTTGGAGGAGGATGAAGCTGCCGGGAAGGTGTTTGTCATTCGTCCCCCGGAAACCCTGAAGATCGGCCGGACCGAGAAAAACAAGGAGAAGATGATGGAGGGGTACCGGATCGGGTACGACACTGCCCGGGACCTCTACCCTGCCCTGGCCCGGTATCTGGACTTGTAAATCTATTTCTGTCTTTCAAAAAGCCGGAGCCCCGGGATTTTTCCCAGGGCTCCGGCTCTTATTATTTTGAGAAAAATCCAGCCTCCCGTGGCGGCAGAGAGGCTGGATGGGTTCCGGGAAGAGGGTTCCTTCCCTTATTTTTTGTTGTAATACATATAGATCTGGCAGGGGATCATTCCGTTGTACATCTTCCGGCGCTTGGCGGCCTTCTGTCCGAAGTGATGCTCAAACTCCCCGTCGGCGGTGATGGCATAAAGTCCCTGGCAGGGATGTTCCTTATACCGCCGGCCCAGCACCTGGGCCAGCTCTCCCGCCATCTTCAGGTCTCCCAGCCGCTCCCCGTAGGGAGGGTTGGTGAGGACAATGCTCTCCGGCCGGGGGGCGAAGTCCTTCACATCCGCCACCTGGAACTTGACCCGGTCTGCCACATCCGCCAGCCTGGCGTTCTGGGCGGCCAGGGCCACCGCCTGGGGGTCGATGTCGTATCCGAAGCCCTCAAAGGCGGCGTCCCGCTTGATCTCGTCCATAGCCTGGCTCCGGGCCTGCCGCCAGAGGGCGGGGTCCAGGAAGGCATAGTGCTCGGCGGCGAACCGGCGGCGGAGACCAGGGGCAATGTTCAGGGCCTTCTGGGCGGCCTCAATGACCAGGGTCCCGCTGCCGCAGAAGGGGTCCTCCACCCGGCTGTCCCGGCGGACCCGGCCCAGGTCCACGATGCCGGCGGCCAGGGTCTCCTTGATGGGGGCCAGGGTGGCGTTCCGGCGGTAGCCCCGCTTGTGGAGCCCCTCCCCGCTGGTATCGAGCATGACCTCCAGGGCGTTCTTCCGCAGGGAGAACCGGACCCGGTACTCCTTCCCGTCCTCGGGAAGGACCGAGGTCTTGTGCCCTGACATCAGCCGCTTCACCACCGCCTTCTTCACAATGCTCTGGCAGGCGGGAACGCTGGAAAGCTGGCTGGAAAGGCTGCTGCCTTTCACCGGGAAGGCCCCGTCGGCGGGGATATATTCCTCCCAGGGGATGGAGTAGACGCTGTCGAAAAGTTCATCGAAGGTCTCCGCCTTTCCTGTATAAAGAAGCATCATAACCCGCTCAGCAGTACGCAGGTTCAGGTTAGCCCGACAGATCAAATCCTGGCTGCCGGAGAAGGCCACCCGTCCGTCGGTGACCTGGACATTTTCGGCTCCCAGGCGGCGGACCTCAAAGGCCAGGGTGGATTCCAGGCCGAAATAGCAGGGGGCGATCAAATTCACATTCATTTTATTCTCCTGACAAAAAAAGGGGCGTGACCTACGGCAACGCCCCTTGGTGGTTTTATCTCCGGCGGCTGTATCCGCCGCCACGGCGGTTTTCCGTCCAGCGCTTGCTGTCAGCGATCTTTTCCTCGCTGCGGCTCTTGAACTGGCTCATCATGTCCTCAAAGCTCATGTTGTCCTGGGACTGGACCGGCTTGGGCTGCCAGACCCGGGGCGCTTCGGAGACAGGCTTTTTCCGGGCGGGCCGGGATCCTTCCCTCCGGTCCGGGCGGGGACCGCCTGCACCCTTGGGGGGCGGGGGCGGCAGAGTCCGCTTGATGGAGAGGGCGATCTTTCCGTCCTCCCCGATGGACATGACCTTTACCTTGACGGTGTCTCCCTCATGGAGGACCGCATTGATATCCTCCACAAACTGGTTGGATACCTCCGAAATATGGACCATTCCCACCTTGCCCTCGGGCAGGGCTACAAATGCCCCAAATTTCTTTACGCCGGTGACCCGGCCTTCCAGAATCATTCCTACCTCGACTGCCAAAAAACTAACCCCTCACCTATCTTATTTGCCGGTCACGTCCACAAACACCCGCTGGTTGGGCAGGGCATAGCCCAGCTCGTCCCGGGCCACCTGCTCCACAATACTCTGGGTGCTGCCGGAAAGGGTCCGGCTCAACTCCTCGTTGGCTGCCTCCTGCTCTGCCACCTTGGCGGTGAGGGAGGCCAGCTCCTGTTCCTTCTGGCCGATGGCCACCCGGCTGGAAAAGATCTGGACCCCCAGATAAATCACTGCGATCCAGAACATTGCAGTAAGCAACCAATGCAGAGCGGAACTGTTTCTTTCCCTCATCTCACTGCCTCCCCAAAAGCAACACAGGCGGTTTTGCCAAAATAAACGGAATTATTTTGAATTATACAACATTCTTCCCTTTTTTGGCAACTGTTTTTCGGGAAGTTTCGGGGATTTTTTCTTTTTTATTTTTCTTGGCCGGGCCAGCCGGGCCCTTACCCGGGCCTCCAGGGGCTGCCACAGCCAGATCTCTGCCAGCCGCACCGGGCGGGCCAGGAGCCAGGCCAGCCTTCTCCGGACCCCGGCCAGGGCGGGAGCGATCCCTGCAAACCAGGCAGCAGCGCCCAGAGCCAGCCCTGCCCCATGATACCACCGGGGCACGCCGGCAGCGCTGAGCCCGGCGGCATATCCCCGCAGGACCACTGCCGCTGCCAGGAACCCCAGCAGGTCCAGGAAAAAGCAGCGCCAAAATCCGCTGCCTGTCAGGGTGCGGCAGAGGTCGTAGGCCAGGGCCAGCACCAGGCCCCAGCCCATACAGTCCAGCAGATCCCCCGCCAGAAGGGGCCAGGGCAGGCTGACCGTCAACGGCCCAGCCGGCCAAAGAGGCCGGTGCGAGGCCCGGGGGCCGCCGTATACTGGAGCTGCTCCACCAGGCCGCTGATCTCCAGCTGGCCGGTCTGGACCGACAGCTCGCTGACCTGGAGATCCCGGCCTCCCACTGTCAGGCGGCCTTGGTCGGTGTCCAGCTGGGCCCCCGACTCGTCGTAATAGATGATTCGCTTGACCCCGGTCACCGATAGCTTCTTCCGTTCCTCCAGGGTCAGGCTGTGGGGCATGGCCCCCTGTTTGGGCTGGTTTTCCATGGGCGTCCCTCCCTTGCCGGGAAAATCCCGTTCAAGAGAGGATATGCGCCGGGACGGGCGGTTATTCGTCCAGGACCTGGTACATTTCCCGGGCCAGGTCCTTGCTCTGGGTGTTCACCTCGGCCATGAGGACTTTCACCTTCACCGGCTTGTTTCCGAAGGTGATCTCAATGATATCCCCTTCCTTGACGGCGTAGCTGGC
>CALXEN010000057.1 GCA_944387325.1 uncultured Clostridia bacterium
CAGCGGTGAATACGATCTGGCCGCAGGCAGATCCGGGAGAAGCAGCCAGGCCCTTGCCTACTACTTCGGCAGCCTTCAGGGCAGCAGCGTCAAACTGGGGATGGAGCAGAGTATCCAGCTGCTTGGGTTCTACACGGAGAACGGCGGTCTTCTCGTCGATCATGCCCTCGTCCACCAGGTCGATGGCGATCTTCAGAGCGGCCTGAGCGGTACGCTTGCCGTTACGGGTCTGGAGCATATACAGCTTCCGGTCCTCGATGGTGAACTCCATGTCCTGCATATCCTTGAAGTAGTTCTCCAGACGGGTGGCAATGGCCACGAACTCGTCGTATACTTCAGGCATATCCTCCTGGAGCTTGCTGATAGGAGAGGGAGTCCGGATACCGGCAACAACGTCCTCGCCCTGGGCGTTGATCAGGTACTCGCCCATGAGAGCCTTCTCGCCGGTGGCGGGGTTACGGGTGAAGGCGACGCCGGTGCCGGAGTTGGGGCCGGAGTTGCCGAAGGCCATCTGCTGTACGTTGACAGCGGTGCCCCACTCGTAGGGGATCTCGTTCATCTTCCGGTAAACGTTGGCGCGGGGGTTGTCCCAGCTGCGGAACACAGCCTTGACGGCGCCGATGAGCTGCTCCTTGGGATCCTGGGGGAACTCGCTGCCCTGCTTCTCCAGGTAGATGGCCTTGAACTGGGCGACCAGCTCCTTCAGGTCATCAGCGGTGAGTTCCACGTCCAACTTCACGCCCTTGGCAGCCTTCATCTCGTCGATCTTCTCCTCGAAGAAGCTCTTGCCCAGCTCCATGACAACGTCGGAGTACATCTGGATGAACCGGCGGTAGCAGTCGTAGGCAAACCGGGGGTTGCCCGTCTTCTTGGCCAGACCCTCCACAGCCTGGTCGTTGAGGCCCAGGTTGAGGATGGTGTCCATCATGCCGGGCATGGACTGACGGGCGCCGGAACGGACGGAGACCAGCAGGGGGTTGTTCACATCGCCGAAGGTCTTGCCGGTGATCTTCTCCAGGCCCTTTACGTGCTCGAAGATGTCGGCAGCGATCTCCTCGTTGATCTGCCGGCCGTCGGCATAGTACTGGGTGCAGGCCTCGGTGGTGATGGTGAAGCCCTGGGGAACAGGCATCCCGGCGGCAGTCATCTCTGCCAGGCCGGCGCCCTTGCCGCCCAGGATGTTCTTCATGGTGGTCATGTCACCATTGAACGCCTTGACGCCTTCGTCAAAGTAGTACAGGTACTTTTTGCTCATTACGCTTTTACCTCCAAGTAAAATTACATTCCGGGCAGCCATGCCCGTTTCTCCATACGTTTGAATGCTGTAATATTATACCAGAGGACTTTTGAAATTGCCAGAGGTTTAAGGAAAAATTTACAGGAAAAGTACCGCTTTTCTCTTGAAAATTTATAAATATATTATAAAATTATACTGGGGTCAGATGCGGGACTACCGTCTTTGTCCCCTTCCGGCCGGAGGGATCCCCCGGTCAGGGCCGCCCCAGGGGCTGTTCCCCGAAGCCGTTCTGCCGCCGGAGGCCTTTCACGGAAGGCCGAGAGATGCCGCTTTTCGATCCATTGAGGAGGTTTGAAAATATGACTGCCATAGAAGAGCTGACCGCCCTGGAAAACCAGTACCGGGAGACCTTTGAGAAGCACCTGAACAACGGGGTGCGGTTTCTCTCCCGGGATGTATACATCGACCCGGAGGTGATCATCGCCCCCGGCGCCACCATCCTGCCCGGGTGTATCCTGAAAGGGAGAACCGTCATTGAGGAGGGGTGCGTGGTAGGGCCCCACAGCCTGCTGGAGAACACCCATCTGGGGAAGAACTCCACCTTCAACCAGAGCCAGGCCTATGACAGCGACCTGGGGGAGAACAACAAGATCGGTCCCTTCACCCATGTTCGGGCCGGGACCGTTACCGGGGAAGGGGTCCATCTGGGCGCCTATGTGGAGACCAAGAATGTGAACTTCGCCCAGGGAAACACCGTCAGCCATCTCACCTACATCGGGGACGCCGATGTGGGGAAATACTGCAACTTCGGCTGCGGCACCGTCACCTGCAACTACGACGGAGAAGGCAAGTACCGGACCGTCATTGGGGATTACGCCTTCATCGGCTGCAACACCAACCTGGTGGCCCCCGTCAAGGTGGGGGACCACGCCTACACCGCCGCCGGCAGCACCATCGGGAAGGACGTGCCCGACGGAGCCCTGGGGCTGGAGCGGGCCAAGCAGGTGGCCATCCCCGGCTGGGGAGAGAAAAAGCTGGCCGCCTACATCGCCAAGAAGAAAAAGCTGGAGGAGTCCCGGTAAATGTTCTTTCGGAAAAGCGCCGACTCCGGGGAAGCCTGGCTCATTGCCGGGCTGGGAAACCCGGAGCCCAAATATGACGGCACCCGCCATAATGTAGGCTTTGCCGCCCTGGACCTGCTGGGGGAAAAGTGGAACGCCCCGCCCAACAAAGGAAAGTGGCAGGGACTTTACAGCCAGACGGTGGTGGAGGGGAAAAAGGTGATTTTGGTAAAACCTCTCACCTACATGAACCTGTCCGGGGACTGCATTGCCCCCGCCGCCGCCTTTTTCAAGATTCCGCCCCAGCGGGCCATCGTCCTCTGTGACGACATCGACCAGAAACCGGGACGGCTGCGGATCCGGCCCAGCGGCAGCGCCGGAGGCCACAACGGCCTGAAAAGCATTATTGCCCGGCTGGGAAGCCAGGACTTTGTCCGGATCCGGATTGGGGTGGGCCAGAAACCTCACCCCGACTACGACCTGGCCGACTGGGTGCTGGGGAAGCCCGCCGGGGAGGACAAGGCCGCCATTGAGAGCCGCCTGCCCGACATTGAGGAGGCCTGCCGCCTCATTATGGCCGGGGACCTGCCCGCCGCCCAGAACAAATTCAACACCAAGTAACCGAAGGAGGGAATTCCGGTTCCCTCCTTCCCCTCTATATAAGGTATAAGGTATGACTGGAACCATCTTCCAAACCACAGCCGAATATGGCCGGATCAAAGCCGCCCTGGCCACTCCCGGCCCGGCGGCCCTCTTCGGCCTGCCCCCTGTGGGCCGGGCTGCCCTGCTGGCGGCCCTGGCCCGGGACACGGGGCGGCCTCTCTGTGTGGTCACCGCCGGGGAGGGAGAAGCCGCCCGCTTTTCCGCCGACCTGACCGCCCTGGGCCTTTCCACCGCCCTTTTCCCGGGGCGGGATTTCCTCCTCCGGCCCATGGAGGGGGCCAACCGGGACAGCGAGTACCGCCGCCTGGCGGTGCTGGGGGACCTGGTGGGAGGCCGGGTCCAGGCGGTCTGCCTCTGCGCCGAGTCCCTGCTCCAGTACACCGTCCCCAAGGAGGAGTTCTGCAAAAACACCCTGACCCTGGAGCCGGGCCAGACCATCGACCAGAAGGTGCTGGCCCAGGCCCTGGCCGACGCCGGATACCATCGCCGGAGCCAGGTGGAAGGTCCGGGACAGTACAGCGTCCGGGGCGGACTGGTGGACATCTACGCCCCCGAAATGAAGCAGCCTGTCCGGGTGGAGTTCTGGGGGGATGAAATCGACAGCATCAACACCTTCGACCTGCTCACCCAGCGTCGGGAGGACTGGCAGGAAAAGGTCTATTTGAGCTGCGCCCGGGAGGTCCTGTTCGGGGATGCCGCCGAGACCGCCGCCGCCCTCCGCTCCGCCCTGGCC
The DNA here is from genome assembly GCA_944387325.1 of uncultured Clostridia bacterium. Classification (GTDB taxonomy): domain Bacteria; phylum Bacillota; class Clostridia; order Oscillospirales; family Ruminococcaceae; genus CALXEN01. The sequence goes on from CALXEN010000057.1 coordinate 3,695, forward strand.
GCCGCAAAGGGCCAGAAGCGGAAGGCCCTGGAAAAGGCCATGGAAGCCGACCTGGCCCAGCTGGACAGCGGCCTGGTGCCGGAGGCCCTGGACAAATACCTGGGGATACGGTACGGGAAGCCCGCCACCCTGCTGGAGTATCTGGAGGATCCCATTCTGGTGCTGGAGGAGCCTTCTGCCATCCGGGACGCCATGAAGGCGGCGGAGTTCCGCCGGGGGCAGGAGCTGGAAGCCCTCTTTGAGGAGGGGATCCTCTGCCCGGGGCTGGATGTTCTCTATCCCCCGGACAGCCTTATCACGGTGGCGGCCCACAAGCTGCCCACCCTCTGCACCGAAAACTTTACCCGGTCCATGCCCGACTTTAAATTGAAGGAGCTTTTCAACCTGCCCGGCCATGCCCTCCCCCCCTGGAACGGGGAGGTGTCGGGGCTGGCGGAGGACCTGAAGCCCCTGCTGGACCAGGGATACGCCGTCACCGTCCTGGCCGGGACCCGGAAGGCGGCCGCCGCCCTTACCGGGGACCTCCGGGGACGGCTGCTGAAACCCATTCTGGGGGAGGAGGACCAGCCCGCCCCGGGCCTGGTCCAGGTGCTGCCGGGCCATCTGGGAGGGGGCTGCCAGTTTCCCTTTGCCCGATACGCCCTCTTCACCGGTCGGAGCCAGGGAGAGAGCGGCCAGAAAAAGCGGCCCAAGAAAAACAAAAACGCCCTGAACAGCCTTACCGACATCGTTCCCGGGGACTATGTGGTCCACCAGAACCACGGCATCGGCGTTTACGCCGGGATCACCCGGATGGAGGTCCAGGGGGTCAAGAAGGATTACCTGAAAATCTGTTACGACAAGGGGGACAACCTTTACGTCCCCGTCACCCAGCTGGATCTTTTGAGCCGGTACACCGCCCCCGGGGACAGCGAAAATGTGAAGCTGAGCCGGCTGGGAGGGGACGGCTGGGCCAAGACCCGGAAAAAGGTCCGGGCCGCCACGGTGGAGATGGCCCAGGAGCTGATCCAGCTCTATGCCCGCCGCCGCCAGGCCAAGGGATTCCCCTTCCCGGAGGACGACACCTGGCAGCGGGACTTTGAGACCCGGTTCCCCTACGACGAGACCGACGACCAGCTCCGGGCCGCCGCCGAGATCAAGGGGGACATGGAGAAGGAATGGCCCATGGACCGGCTCCTCTGCGGAGACGTGGGGGTGGGAAAGACCGAGGTGGCCCTCCGGGCGGCCTTCAAGTGCGTCATGGGAGGAAAGCAGTGCGCCATTCTGGCCCCCACCACCCTTCTGGCCTGGCAGCACTACAACACCATCCTGGGCCGGATGGAGAGCTTCCCCATCCAGGTGGGGCTCCTCAACCGGTTCCGCACCGGCAAGCAGCAGCAACAGACCCTCCGGGATCTGAAGGCCGGGGTCATCGACATTGTGGTGGGGACCCACCGGCTCCTGAGCCAGGACGTCCAGTGCAAGGACCTGGGGCTGGTCATCATTGACGAGGAACAGCGGTTCGGGGTGAAGCAGAAGGAGAAGCTGAAAAGCAGCTTCATCGGGGTGGACATCCTCACCCTCTCCGCCACCCCCATTCCCCGGACCCTGAACATGGCCATGAGCGGCCTGCGGGACATGAGCACCATTGAGGAGCCCCCCTTTGAGCGGCAGCCCATTGAAACCTACGTGCTGGAGTATGACCCGGTGCTGGTGACCCAGGCCATCCGGAAGGAGCTGGCCCGGGGAGGCCAGGTCTACTACCTCCACAACCGGGTGGAGACCATCGAGAACTGCGCCGCACGGCTGGCCAAAATGGTCCCCGAGGCCCGGCTGGCCATCGCCCACGGGAAGATGACCGAGGACCAGATCGGGGCCGCCTGGAAACAGCTGCTGGACGGGGAGATCGATATTCTCATCTGCACCACCCTCATTGAGACGGGGGTGGACGTGCGGAACTGCAACACCCTCATCATTGAGGACGCCGACCGGCTGGGGCTGGCCCAGCTTTACCAGATCCGGGGCCGGGTGGGCCGGGGCAACCGGAAAGCCTACGCCTACTTTACCTTTAAACGGGACAAGGCCCTCACCGACGTGGCCGCCAAGCGGCTCTCCGCCATCCGGGAGTTCACCAGCTTTGGCAGCGGGTTCCGGATCGCCATGCGGGATCTCCAGATCCGGGGGGCGGGAAGCCTCCTGGGCACCGGACAGAGCGGCCAGATGATGTCGGTGGGCTACGATATGTATGTAAAGATGCTGGGCCAGGCCATTGCCGCCGCCAAGGGGGAGACCCCGCCCCCCGACAAGAGCCAGTGTCTGGTGGATATCACGGTGGACGCCTACATCCCGGAAAGCTATATCCAGGACCCCGCCCACCGGATCGAGATGTACAAGAAGATCGCCGCCATTCAGGACAAGGGAGACGCCACCGACGTGATGGACGAACTCATCGACCGGTGGGGGGAACCCCCGGAAAGCGTGTCCGGGCTGGTGGATGTGAGCCTGATCCGGGTGACCGCCGCCCGGGTGGGGGTGGACGAGATCGCCCAGAAGGGGCCCAACCTCCTCCTCTACTCCCAGTTCCTCACCCCCGCCCGGATCCGGGACCTGGCCGCCCAGCTCCCCGGGCGGATCACCCTGGGGGCGGTGGGCCGGACCTATCTGTCCATCCGGGTCCAGCCCGGGGAAAAGCCCACGGATCTTCTCCGGATGACCCTGGACCTTCTCCCCGCCCTGCCCCCTGATCCCTGATTTTTTCAGACAAAAAGGAGTTTTCTTATGAAACGTTTCATTGCCCTTTTCCTGGCCCTGGCCCTGATTCTGGGGCTGGCCGGCTGCGCCAAGGATACCCAAGAGACCTCTCTCCCCCCTTCCCTGGGCAGTCTGGGGGATGTGGAGGTCTCCGGCAGCCTCTACCGGCTCATCCAGTACAACAACTATTCCGGGGCCGCCAGCCTGACCTCCTATGACCAGTCCCAGGTGGAGGAAGTCCTGGGGGCCACCGTCACCGACCCTGTGTCAGGGGAGGAGGTGCCGGTGCCCCGGTACATTGAGGATCACAGCCTGGAACAGCTTTACTATTACGCCGGGGTGGCCAGCTGGTTTGAGGAGCTGGGCCTTTCCCTGGACGGGGAGACCCTGGACACCATCGCCTCCACCGTGGAGCAGCTCTGGGTCTACAACGGGGAGCACTATGAAAAGAACGGCATTGACCAGGAGACGGTGAAGGCCTACATGGAGCAGGGGTACAAGGCCCAGGCGCTGCTGGATGCGGTCTACGGGCCGGAAGGCCTCACCCCCGTCACCCGGGAGGAGTATGAGGAATACCTGGCCGGGGAGTGCTACGCCGGAGAGCTGGTCTACCTGCCCATCGCCTCCATGGACGGAGGACTGGTGGCCGGCGCCGAGGAAATGGAGGAGATCGCCTACTGGGCCGAGACGGCCGCCGGGGCCATCAACGGGCCGGAGCAGTTCACCGCTGACCAGGCCGCCCTGGAATACATCCCGGCGGTGATGGAGGTGCTGGGCCAGGAGCCGCTCTCCCAGGAGGATATCCTCTCCGGGTACACCGGCCAGGGGCTTTTCCTCCCCCAGGACCTGGCCTACTATGAGGAGGCCGACGGCTCCAACCCGGTGCTGGAGGTGATCCAGGGCCTGGACTACGGCCAGGCCGGGGTGATCTTTATTGGAAGCGCCTACGGGGTCTTTCTCCGGCAGGACCCCCTGGAGGCCTGCGACCTGGACCAGGTCCAGCCCCAGCTGCTGGAGGCCATGCGGGTGGACACCATCCAGGCCCAGTTTGTGGAAAAGGGCCAGGGTCTGGAGGATCATCTGGACCGGGAGACCCTGGACCAGGTGACCCCCGATACCCTGAAATGGTGATTTTCGTTTAAACCAGAAAACAGGACCTTTCCCGGGTTGGGAAGGGTCCTGCTCTTCTTTTTGGGTCATTCCTTGGGCGGGGCGGCGGGGGGGATGTCTCCCCGGGCGGCGGCCTCCATCCGGCTGATCCGGGCCTCCAGGGCTGCCAGCCGGGCGTCCACCAGGTCGGGAATGTCCTGCTGGTCCAGGTCGTCGGCGGGGACGATATGCCGGTCGTTGATCCGGACGATCTCCGCCGGGTTCCCCACGGCGGTGCAGTTGGCGGGCAGGTTGTGGAGGACGATGCTCCCCGCCCCGATCCGGGCGTTATCCCCGATCCGCACCGGGCCCAGCACCTTGTCCCCGGCCCCGATGAGGACGTTGTTCCCCAGGGTGGGGTGGCGCTTGCCCACATCCTTGCCGGTGCCTCCCAGGGTCACCTGGTGGTAGATGGTGCAGTTGTCCCCGATCTCGGTGGTCTCCCCGAACACGATCCCCATGCCATGGTCGATGAAAAGGCATTTCCCGATCTTGGCCCCGGGGTGGATCTCGATGCCGGTGAGATGCCGGGCCAGCTGGCTGATGAGCCGGGCCAGGAAAAAGCATTTGTGATTGTAAAGCCAGTGGGCGGGCCGGTGAAGCACCAGGGCGTGCCAGCCGGGGTAGAGGAGCATGACCTCCAGTACGTTCCGGGCTGCCGGGTCCTTCCGCTGGATATTTTTGGCGTCTGCGTAAAGTCCCAAATTCCATACCTCTCTGATTTTTCCTGTGGTCGACATTTTCCACAAAAACTGGCTTTAGTATACACCAAATCTCTCTGTTTGTAAAATCCCTTTTTCATTGACAGCCCCGCCTTTTTTATGATACCATACTAAGAAAGAATGTCCCAGGAAGGAGGCCCCTTATGCGTTGTTCCCGTACTTTCGTTCAGATGCCGGCAGGGGCGCCTTTCGGGGATGCCCTTCTGTTCCTTTTTTGACTTTTCCGTTTTGGAAAAGTCCTTTTTTTTGCCTGGAGGTACCAACCATGATTCTGAAAAACACCACCTCTGCCCAGGGGATCCGGCAGGACCTCTGGATGAAGGACGGCAAAATTTTCGCTCTGGGGCAGGATCTTTCCGCCCCCGGGGAGGAGGTGCGGGACTGCACCGGCCTGGTGGCCCTCCCCGCCTTCATTGACACCCATTGCCATTGGCGGACCCCCGGCTTTGAGTACAAGGAGGACATTGCCACCGGCAGCGCCGCCGCTGCCGCCGGAGGGTACACCTTTGTCAACCTGATGCCCAACACCAAGCCGGTCTGCAGCGACCCCGCCCTGGCCCACCAGGTGATGGAGAAGGCCCGGGAGCTGGGCATCTGCGACTGCAACCAGACGGTGAGCATCACCAAAGACTTTGACGGAAAGACCCTGGACCACCTGAAAACCCTCCCCGAGGACATCAAGTTCATCACCGAGGACGGGAAAGGGGTGGCCTCCAACGATGTCATGGCCAAGGCTTTTGCCCTGGCCGCCCAGAAGGGCCTGTGCATTATGAGCCACGCCGAGGAGATGGAGATCAGTCCCTGGGACTACCGGCTGGCGGAAAACCTGGAGACAGTGCGGAACCTCCACCTCTGCGAGTACTACGGCACCCGGCTCCACTTCTGCCATGTCTCCACCAGGGAGGCCATCCAGGCCATCACCGCCTCCAAGTACAAGGGGGCCCCGGTCACCTGCGAGGTGACCCCCCATCACCTCTGGTTCACCCAGGACAGCTGCCAGTACAAGGTGAATCCCCCCATCCGGGACCAGGAGGACGTGGACGCCCTGGTCCAGGCCATTATGGGAGGGATGGTGGACGCCATCGCCACCGACCACGCCCCCCACACCCCCGAGGAGAAGGAGAAGGGCGCCGCCGGGATGGTGGGGCTGGAGACCGCCTTCAGTGTCTGCTTCACCAAGCTCTGTGTACAGAACCGGCTGCCTCTGGCCGCCCTCAGCGAGCTGATGAGCGCCTCCCCCGCCGCCATTCTGGGGCTGACCACCAAGGGGCAAATTGCTCCCGGCTACGATGCCGACATCGTCCTGGTGGACACCGAGGCGGACTGGGTGGTGGATTCTGCCAAGCTCCACAGCAAAAGCAAAAACTGCCCCTATGACGGGCAGACCCTCTCCGGACGGGTGGTCGCCACCTACAAGGCCGGAGTCAAAACCTACCAACTGGAACAATAAAGGGAGGAACCTGCTATGATGACCAATATGGATAAGCTGTACCACGCCGTTGCCCAAAGAGGCCCCGTCTGCGTAGGGCTGGACACCGATGTAAGTTACATCCCCGCCGACCTGTACGACAGCACCAAGACCCCCGGGGAGAACCTGGTGGCCTTCAACCGGCAGATCATTGAAGCCACCAAGGAGGTGGCCGGCTGCTTCAAGGTCCAGATCGCCTACTACGAGGCCCTGGGTCTGGACGGCCTGAAGGCCTACGCCCATACCCTGGCTCTGGTCCGGGCCACCGGCGTGCCTGTGATTGCAGACATCAAGCGGGGGGACATTGCCAAGACCGCCGAGATGTATGCCAAGGCCCACTTTACCGGAGAGCTGGAAGCCGACCTGGTCACCCTGGCCCCCTACATGGGGCTGGATTCCATCAGCCCCTACCTGCCCTATGTGGAGGAGAAGGGCAAGGGCCTGTTTGTGCTGGTCCGCACCTCCAACCCCGGGGCCAAGGACTTTGAATACGAGAAGCTGGCCGACGGCCGCCACATTTACGACCTGGTGGGGGACAAGCTCAACGCCCTGGGCAAGCAGTACAAGGGGGAGAGCGGCTACTCCAGCGTAGGTCTGGTCATCGTGGGCACCCACATTGAGGAAGCCTCCGAGATCCGGGCCAAGTACCAGGACAGCTTCTTCCTGATTCCCGGCTACGGCGCCCAGGGGGGCACCGCCAAGGACATCGCCCAGTATCTCACCAACGGCAACGGCGGCGTAGTCAACAGCAGCCGGGGCATCCTGCTGGCCTACAAGAAGCAGCCCGGCACCACCGCCGCCGAGGCCGCCTACAACGAGTGTGTCACCATGAAGGAGGCCATCGCCCATGAGTGCAGTCTGCTGTGAGTGCCGGGTCCTGAGCCAGGAGGTTCTGGCCCCGGACATCCGCCTTTTGGCGGTGGAGTGGACCGACGCCGCCCACCAGCCCCATGCCGGGCAGTTCTATATGCTCCGGTGCTGGGGGGCCGACGAGGCTCCCTTCCTGAGCCGGCCCATCAGCGTTCACGCCTATGAGAACGGACGGCTGGAGTTCCTTTACCAGGTCAAGGGCCAGGGCACCGAAAAGCTGGCCCGCCTGACCGCCGGGGACTCCCTGAAGCTCACCGGCCCTGCGGGGAACGGCTTTGACGTGGCCGGATATGCCGGGAAGAAAATCGCCGTAGTGGGGGGCGGCATTGGCACCGCTCCCCTCTACCAGCTCTGCCGGGAGCTGGCCGCCGCCGGGAACAAGCCGGATTTCTTTGCCGGGTACCGGGACCTGCCCTATGCCCTGGAGCCCTTTGAGGGGGTCTGCGGGAAGGTGGCCTTCTCCACCGACAGCGGCAAGGCAGGGCATCACGGGTTTGTCACCGACCTGTTTGAGGCGGGGGACTATGACCTGATCCTGGCCTGCGGGCCCGAGATCATGATGAAGAACGTGGCCAAAAAGGCGGCCGCCGCCGGGGTGGACTGCCTGGTAAGCCTGGAAAAAAAGATGGCCTGCGGCATTGGCGCCTGTCTGGGCTGCACCTGCCACACCAAGAACGGACCCAAGTCGGTCTGCAAGAACGGGCCGGTCTTTGATGCAAAGGAGGTGTTCTGATGGCGGATATGCGGGTAAACCTGCTGGGCCACACTCTCAACGGCCCGGTGATTGCCGCCAGCGGCACCTTCGGCTTCGGCCCGGAGTACGCCGACATCTGCGACCTGCGGGTGCTGGGAGGCGTATCCGGGAAGGGCCTGACCCTGAACGGTCAGGCCGGCAACCTGGGGGAGCGGCTCTACGAGACCCCCTCCGGGATCATGAACTCCATCGGCCTCCAAAACCCCGGTGTCCGCCACTTTATCCAGGTGGAGCTGCCCCAGATGAAACAGATGGGGACCCTGGCCATCGCCAACCTGGGAGGCGCCACCATTGAAGATTACCTGGAAGGGGCCGACCTTTTAAGCGCCAGCGATGTGGACATGATCGAGCTGAACATCAGCTGCCCCAACGTGAAGCACGGGGGCGCTGCTTTGGGGATCAAGGCGGACACCGCCGGGGACGCCACCGCCCAGGTCCGGGCCCACTGCCAAAAGCCCCTGATTGTAAAATTGAGCCCCCAGGCGGAGAACCTGGAGGCCGTCTGCAAGGCGGTGGAGGCCGCTGGGGCGGACGCCATCAGCCTGACCAACACCTTCTCCGCCTGTGCCATCGATCTGGAAAAGCGCAGACCGGTCTTCAACAACATCTTCGCCGGCCTGTCCGGGCCTGCCATCCGGCCCATCGCTCTGCGGATGGTCTGGCAGGCTGTGGGGGCTGTCTCCATCCCGGTCATTGGAATGGGGGGGATCGCCACGGGGCGGGACGCCCTGGAGTTCATTATGGCCGGGGCCGCCTGCGTCCAGGTGGGAGCCGCCAGCTTTGCGGACCCCGCCGCCTGTGTCCGGATCACCCGGGAAATGGAAGCCTGGATGGACCAGAACGGGGTCAAAACCCTGGACGAGATCCGTGGCTGTGCCCGGGAGTGAATATTTATTCAGAATATTCCGGAATATTTGTATATTATTCAAAAATTATTTGCAAAATCCCCGGTTATGGGGTATACTGTAATTTCGAAGAAGTGTGAGGGAGGAAGTTACCATGCGTGATGCACGAGAGATCCTGAAAGAGTGTGAAGCGTTCCTGGAGGGACATTTTCTGCTGTCCAGCGGCCGCCATTCCAGCGCCTACTGCCAGATGGCCTTTTTGCAGCAGTACCCGGACAAGTGTGCCCAGGTCATGGAGCAGGTGGCCCAGAAGCTGAAGGACCAGGGCATTGAGGCCGATGTGATTGTGGGGCCCGCCATGGGCGGCATCGTCTACGCCTACGAGCTGGGCCGCCAGCTGGGGAAGCGGGCCATCTTCACCGAGCGGGTGGACAACGTCATGAGCCTGAAGCGGTTCGCCATCCATCCCGGGGAGCGGTGCATCATTGCCGAGGACGTGGTGACCACCGGTATCTCCAGCCTGGAGACCAAGCGGGTCATTGAGGAAGCCGGCGGCATCTGCCTGGGCATCACCTGTGTGGTGGACCGGACCAAGGCCGACGCCCCCAGCCCCATCCCCATTCTGGCCAGCGCCCTCAAGCTGGACCTGCCCAACTATCTTCCCGAGGAGTGCCCCCTCTGTGCCGAGGGAAAGCTGCCCCTGGTCCATCTGGGGAGCCGGAAGATGAAGGAGCAGGCCAAGCAGACCCTGTAATTTTAACGCCAGCGAGGTTTTTCAAATGAACGCATATCTCCTTTTAGCCAACGGTCAGGTCCTGGCCGGGACCAGCGTAGGGGACACCGGCACCACCATGGGCGAGGTGGTCTTTGCCACCGGCATGGTGGGGTTCCAGGAGACCCTTACCGATCCCAGCTATTACGGCCAGATCATTACCCAGACCTATCCCCTCATCGGGAACTACGGGATGAACGCCGACGACTACGAGAGCGGCAGGATCTGGGCCAAGGGCTACATTGTCCGCCAGGCCTGCCAGGCCCCCAGCAACTTCCGGTGCCAGAAAACCCTGGACGCCTTTCTGAAGGAGCACCATATCATCGGCCTGGAGGGGATCGACACCCGGGCCCTGACCAAAATTCTCCGCACCGCCGGGGTCATGAACGGGGCCATTACCACCCAGTTTGACCCCCGCACCGACACCGAAAAGACTGCCGCCCTCCTGGAACAGGTGCGCTCCTACGCCATCCGGGACGCCGTGAAGGCGGTGACCTGCGCCGGGCCCCAGGTCCACAATCCGGCGGGGAAATACCATGTGGCCCTGCTGGACCTGG
>CALXEN010000058.1 GCA_944387325.1 uncultured Clostridia bacterium
CTCAATGTGACCACCGATAAGGTGTACCAGAACAAGGAGTGGGAGTGGGGGTACCGGGAAAACGAGCCCTTGGACGGGTACGATCCCTACTCCAACAGCAAGTCCTGTTCCGAACTGGTGACCCACAGCTATAAAAACAGCTTTTTCCAGGATGGACAGGTGGCCATATCCACCGCCCGGGCAGGGAATGTCATCGGTGGGGGAGACTTCGCCAACGACCGCATCATCCCCGACTGCGTCCGGGCCATGGCGGCAGGGAAGACCATCGGGGTGCGGAACCCCTACTCCACCCGGCCTTACCAGCACGTGCTGGAACCCCTGGCCGTCTACCTCATGATCGCCCAGCGGCAGTATGAGGATGGAAAGTATGCCGGGTACTACAATGTAGGACCGGACGACTGTGACTGCGTTACCACCGGTGAACTGGTGGACCTGTTCTGCCGCTGCTGGGGTCAGGGCGCCGCCTGGGAAAACCAGGCGGAAGCCAATGCTCCCCATGAGGCAAATTTCCTCAAACTGGATTGCAGCAAGGTGAAGTCGGTGTTTGGCTGGACCCCCAGATGGCATATCCGGGAGTGCATGGAAATGACCTGCCGCTTCTCTAAGGTATGGCTGGAAGGGGGAGACATCCCCCGGGAAATGGAGCAGGAGATCCGGCTGTTTCTGGACGGTCAGAAAGAGGAAGGATAAACCATGGGACGATGGATGGACCTGGTGAAAACCATCAACAGGGATAACTGGAAAACTGTTCTGGGGCAGTTTATCAAATTCGGGATCATCGGTGTCAGCAACACTCTTATCTCCACGGCGGTGTATTACCTTTTCATCTGGATCAGCACCGAGTTGTATTTTGTGGGAAACGTGGCGGGCTGGATCGTCAGCGTGTTCAACAGCTTCTACTGGAACAACCGGTTTGTGTTCAAGGATTCCCAGTTCAGCTGGTGGAAAAAGCTCTTCCGCACTTATCTGGCCTATGGGGCCAGTTTCCTGCTGGGCAGTGTGCTGCTGGCCTTTCAGGTTCGGATCCTCCATGTGTCCCCCTGGCTGGCACCCTGGATCAACATGGTGGTCACCATACCGCTGAATTTCCTGGTAAACAAGTTCTGGGCCTTCAAGGCCTGAGGGAGGAAGACTGAAAATGAAAGTGAAAATTGCCGAGTGGATGGCCCAGTACCTGGTAGATCAGGGAATTTGCCATAATTTTACCGTCCCCGGAGGCGGTGCCATGCACATGAATGTGGCATTCGGCCACCAGCCGGGCCTGGAAAACGTATTCGTACAGCATGAACAGGCCGCCGCCATTGCCGCAGAGGGATACTGGCGAGCCACCAACCGGCTTCCCCTGGTATGCTGCACCACCGGCCCCGGCGGTACCAACACCCTCACCGGTGTGCTGGGCGCCTGGCTGGACAGTATTCCCATGCTCATCATCAGCGGGCAGGTGCGTTATGCCACCACTGCCCGGGCTGCGGGGATCCCGGTGCGGGCCATGGGGGATCAGGAGTATGATATCACGCCGTTGGCGGCCCACATGACCAAGTATGCAGAAATGATCATCGATCCCAGGACGGTTAAGTATCATCTGGACAAGGCTCTCTATCTGGCTCAGCATGGCCGCCCCGGGCCTGTCTGGCTGGACGTCCCCCTGGATGTCCAGGGAGGATATATTGACCCGGCTGAATTTGTGGAGTTCGACCCCAAGGAATGCCAGTCTGAGAACCCGCCTGTGGTTTCCCGGGAGGTATTGGATCAGGTGATCGAAAAGATCCGCCAGGCCAAACGGCCGGTCTTCAATGCGGGCAATGGCATCCGGATTGCCGGGGCGGAGGAAGAATTCCTCCGGGCAGTGCGGCTGTTGAATATGCCGGTGGTCACCGGTTGGGACAGCATTGATGTGATTGCCGACGAGGATCCCCTTTATACCGGCCGGGCCGGGATCATGGGGGACCGGCCCGGAAACTGGGCGGTCCAGAACAGCGACCTGCTTCTCAGCGTGGGCAGCCGTCTGGGGGTCCGCCAGGTGGGCTACTGCAAGGAAAACTGGGCCAGGGAGTCCTTTGTCATCATGGTGGATATTGACCAGGCCGAGTTGATGAAGCCCTCCATCCATGTGGAGCTTCCGGTGCAGGCGGACGCAAAGGAATTCCTGGCGGCCCTGAACGAGCGGCTGGAACAGGATCCGGTGGCTCCCAACGAGGAATGGAACCAGACCTGCCGGGACTGGAAGAAGAATTATCCTGTGGTGCAGCCCAAGCACTACCAGGAGGGAGAGTATGCCAACGTCTACTGCTTCATCAAGGAACTGAGCCGCCGCCTGCCCCAGGGACAAATCACCGTCACCGGGAACGGCAGCGCCTGCGTGGTGGGCAGTCACGCTTATGAGATCAAGGAGGGCCAGCGGTTTATCATCAACAGCGGAGCCGCCTCCATGGGGTACGACCTGCCCGCCTCCGTCGGGGCCTGCTTTGCCACCGGTAAGCAGGAGATCATTTGCCTGTCCGGGGACGGGAGCATCCAAATGAACCTGCAGGAACTTCAAACCATTGTGTTCCATAAACTCCCCATCAAGATCTTCGTCATCAATAACCAGGGGTATCATTCCATGCGGCAGACCCAGGGAAATCTTTTCCCCGAGTTCACCACCGTGGGGGTGGGACCGGAGAGCCATGACCTGAGCTTCCCCTCCATGGAGAAGATCGCCTGGGCCTACGGGATCCCCTACAAAGCGGTCCATAAAAACAGCCAGATGGGACAAGCTATGGATGAGATGCTGGCCCTGCCGGGATATGCACTGTGTGAGATCTTTGTGGATACCGACCAGAAGTTTGAACCGAAAAGCGCCACCAAGCGCTTGCCGGACGGCACCCTGGTCAGCCCGCCGCTGGAAGACCTGGCTCCTTTCCTGCCCAGGGAGGAGCTGGAGAAAATTATGATGATTCCTCTGTGGGAGCAGTGATACTGTGAAAAAAGCAATCATAACCGGTCCCACCGGCGCAGTGGGGGTCTCCCTCATTGAGGAGCTGGTGGAGCAGGGAATATTTGTAACAGCAGTTTGTCGGGAGCATTCAGCCAGGCTGGACCAGATCCCCCAGGGACCCCTGGTCCAGGTAGTGGAATGTAACCTGGACCGGCTGATGGATCTGACAGCCAAGCTGCCCCGGGACTATGATGTTTTCTACCACTTCGGGTGGGATGGGACCTACGGAGAGGACCGGCAGGACCTCTACCGGCAGACCAAAAATATCCTCTATACCCTGGATGCAGTTCACCTGGCAAAACAGCTGGGATGCACCGTCTTTGTGGGGGCGGGCAGCCAAAGTGAATTTGGCCACGTAGAAGGGGTACTTCACCCACATATGCCCTGTGATCCTGATAACGGATACGGCATTGCAAAACTGGATGCAGGACGGATGAGCCGTCTGGAATGCGCCAAGCTGGGGATCCGCCATGAATGGTGCCGGATCATCAGCCTTTACGGGCCCTGCGACGGCAGCTACACCATGGTCATGAGCGGCATTTTGAAAATGCTCCGGGGAGAGCGCCCGCAGTACACCAAGGGAGAGCAGGTCTGGGACTATATTTACAGCAAGGACGCTGCCCGTGCCTTTCGGCTGGTGGCCGAGAAGGGAAAGGATGGCGAGATCTACTGCCTGGGCACCGGCAAGACCCGGCGACTGAAAGAGTATATTCTGGCCATTCGGGATGCCATTGACCCTGACCTGGAAATCGGACTGGGAGAGCTGGATTACTATCCCAACCAGGTGATGCACCTGGAGGCGGATATCTCCAACCTGACCCGGGACACCGGATTTCTGCCCCGGTATTCCTTTGAAGAGGGGATCCGGGAGACAGTGGCCTGGATGAGAAAAAAATCGAGATAGTGTGTTATTCTCTTGAAAGGAATTTTCGCAATGCGGATAACCCGAAATCGGCGGATTCTATTGATGATCAGCCAACTGGCCATTCTGGCCGTGATGATTGCCACGGGACGGCTGGTCTACATGACCAACGATGATCCCACCATGGTGGCGCTCCTCTGCGGCGGATACGGCGAACCCTCCCAGTATGTGGTGAATTTTCATATATTGCTGGGGTATTTTCTGAAAGGGTTGTTTTCAATTCTGCCCACCTTTAACTGGATGACCCTCCTTTTGGTTGTGACGGAGATGGGATCCTTCTGGGTTCTGGATTGGGTGTTTGATCAAAAAATCAAGAATGACCTGGGATTTTTGGCGGTGTCAGCCATTCTGGACTGGATGCTCCTCATAGTCCTCAGCTACTTTACTTTTACGGTGGCTGCCTATATTGCCGCCATAGGAGGGATGGTTGCACTCACGGCTATGCTGCTAAGGGAGATTTCTGCTTCCCGTAGGCTCTGGATTGCAAGTGTGGTTTTGATGCTAATGGCCATGCTGATTCGGGCGGAGGTCTACAAATCCCTCCTCATCGGGTATCTTCCGGTGATGCTCTGGTTCGGTATAAAAGAGAAACGGTTTTCTGTGCTGGCGGTGGGAGTGGTCTGCCTGGCTGTAATGCAGCTCTCCATTTCCAGCAATAACCTTCTGGTTGAACAGGATCCCGTTCAAGAGGAATTTTATGAGTGGGGAGAAAAGCGCAGCGCAGCCCTGGATTGCAGTATCGTGCCATACAGTGAAGAATTGGGGTTAAACTTCCCTCAGTACATGGCAATCTATCTCAATTTCTATTATCACTATGACGCTGTGGATATAGCTGCCATGGGTACCCTCATAGAAGCCAACAATTTCTCCAATAAATACAATTTGAATCTGGCTGAATTTCTGGTCAATCACTACGGACACTTGGCAGATCCTATGGAACTGGAAAATCTCTACGCTTATTTATTTGCTGCTGTGGCGATTGTATATTCAATTTTCACCAGAGGAAAGAAAGACAGGATTTTGCTGGTTCTTTTGTGGGGCAGCGCTTTGGGTTGTGAACTTGTGTTTCACGTGATTCAAAGAGCGCCTTATAGAGTAGTTATGCCGGGATATCTCTTTGCAGTGGTTCAAATACTGCTCTTTTGCAGGATGCGGGAAAATTTGCGTTTCTCTCCGGTATTGACTGGGGGGTTAAAGGCGGCTGTAATGGTAGTCTTCTGTCTGGCTTTTTTGCCTTGGAGCCAGAAGGACTATCGAGAATACGGGGCTGAACGTAGGCGGGTTCTTGAATACATGGAGGACAATAACGACAAGATTTTTTTGGCAGGGGGAGCTGAGGCATTTCTGCTGCCTAAGGCAAGTTATACCTGGGACTGTTCTGAATTGAGTGATGGATGGAACCTGATGGGAAATTGGGAAATTTACAGCAAACCCTATATGGATTTCATGGAAGAAAAGCAGATTCAGAACCCATACAGTTTGCTGGAGGAAGCCATAGACAATCCGGATATTTTGCTCCTGACCTACTGGGGTGATCAATATCCGGAACAGTTCCAATGGACGGTAAGCCTGGTAGAAGAGTACTGCGGGGAAAAGGTGGAATTGGTAAAAGTTGATGATATTACACCTGATTTTGATCCGGAACGCTATTGGGCCTCCTATAAAATTGTTACAGTGGAATAAACTGTGAATTGAATTGGAAAGGTATTTTGGGAAGGAACAAACCATGAGCCAAACAAAAAAAGTGATTTCCGTTATGATCCCCACCTATAACGAGGAGGAGAATGCTCGCCCGATTTATGAGGCGGTGCGGGATCAGCTGGTGACCAACTGCCCCAACTATGATTACGAGA
>CALXEN010000059.1 GCA_944387325.1 uncultured Clostridia bacterium
GGTTCGTCAGCGGGGCACTCACATCCATCCCGGCGAGAATGTCGGCATTGGTATCGATGATACCCTGTTCGCTCTCACTGACGGTCGTGTCAGCTTTGAGCGTTGGGGCCGTGATCGCAAGAAGTGCAGCGTGCGGTAAGCACCAACCAAGAACAAAGCCGGGCCGTTTTGGCTCGGCTTTTTCCGTATTTATTACAGGAGGAAATTCTCTATGGCAGGCAATTTTGTAGATGTAGCCACCATCTGGCTCCACGCCGGCAAAGGCGGGGACGGAGCCGTCAGCTTCCACCGGGAGAAGTTTGTGGCAGCGGGCGGTCCTGACGGGGGCGACGGAGGCCGTGGGGCGGATATTATGTTCCAGGCCGATGACCATCTCTCCACCCTGATGGATTTCCGCTATAAAAGAAAATATACAGCCGAGAACGGCCAGAACGGCGGGGGAAAGAACTGCACCGGCCGGAAAGCTGATCCCATGATCATCAAGGTTCCCCGGGGCACCGTGGTGAAGGACGCAGAGACCGGCCAGGTCATCGCCGATATCTCAGGAGATGAGCCGGTGGTCATCGCCAAAGGCGGCCGGGGCGGCTGGGGCAACCTTCATTTCGCCACTCCCACCCGGCAGATCCCCAAGTTTGCCAAACCCGGCCTTCCCGGGGAAAGCCTTCATGTGACCCTGGAGCTGAAGGTCATTGCGGATGTGGGGCTCATCGGCTTCCCCAACGTGGGCAAGTCCACCCTCATCAGTGCCATCAGCGCCGCCAAGCCCAAGATCGCCAACTATCACTTTACCACCCTCAGCCCGGTGCTGGGCGTGGTGGCGGTTGGCCCGGAGGCCAGCTTTGTGGCGGCGGATATTCCCGGCCTTATTGAGGGGGCCAGCGAGGGAGTGGGCCTGGGCCATGACTTCCTCCGCCATGTGGAGCGGTGCCGTCTCCTTCTCCATGTGGTGGACGTGTCCGGCAGCGAGTTCCGGGACCCCAAGGAGGATTTTGAAAAGATCAACCTGGAACTGAAAAACTTCAGCGCCCAGCTGTCTCAGCGGCCCCAGATCGTCCTGGGAAACAAATGTGACATCGCCACCCCGGAGCAGATCCAGGAGTTCCGGGAGTATATCGAGGCACAGGGCCTGACCTTCCTGCCCATCTCCGCCGCTACCCGGCAGGGGCTGGATCAGCTGCCCGGGATGGTCTACCGCCGCCTTCAGGACCTGCCTCCCATCCAGGTGTTCGAACCCAACTATGTAAAGCCTCAGCCCGAGCAGGGCAGCCGCTCCTTCAAGGTGGAGAAGCTGGAGGATCATGTTTTCTCCGTGGACGCACCCTGGCTGGAACGGATCCTGGCCGGCAGCGATGTGGAGGACTACGAGAGCCTCCAGTATTTCCAGATCCAGCTGGGCGAGAGCGGGATCCTGGACAAGCTGGTGGAGATGGGCGGGGAGGAGGAAGACACCATCCTCATCGGCGATTACCAGTTCGACTATGTATTCTGATAAAAGGAGGGCTCGCCCTTGATCGATCTGGAGTATCAGGTCCCCATCCGGGAACAGTCCCCCCTGAATCTGGCCTTTGTGGGGGACAGCGTGCTGGAACTGCTGGTCCGCAGCCGGTTGGCAGCCCACAGCCGCCTGCCGGTGGGAAAACTCAATTCCATCAAGGTGGCCATGGTCAGTGCAAGGGGCCAGCACCGGGCGGTGGAGGCCATTCTTCCGGAGTTGGACGAGGAGGAACTGTCCGTCCGTCACCGGGGAAGGAACGCCAGCAAGGCCACGGTGGCCAAGCACGCCACCGTGGAGGAATACCGCAGCTCCACCGGTCTGGAGGCGCTTCTGGGCTGGCTCTATCTTCAGGACCGGCAGGACCGGATCCGCCAGCTCTTTGACCAGATCTGGAAGACCCTGGAGTAAAGAAAAGGCTGCACCAAAGAGAAGCCCTCTTTGGTACAGCCTTTTGCTGTAAGGGAATAGATTACTTGCAGTCGGAGGCCTTGTTGGAGGCTCGGTTGGTGGCGCTCTTGGTGCCGCAGGCTTTACTGGTGGTCTTGTTGGTAGCCTTGTTGGCAGCCTTATTGGCGGTCTTGTTGGTGGTCTTCAGATTGTCGGTGCGATTTTCCATAATTCAAATTCTCCTTTCACGGCGGCTGACGGCCGTCTGTATCCTCATTTTTCCCCCCGTAACGGGGTTTATACCAAAAGTAGGTGAGCAAAGATGGCAATGGAATATTTTACCCAAAGGGAACGGGAGCTGCTGGGGGAACGGTACGAGGCTCTCTATACTCCCCCAGAGGAAAACCCGGCCCGGGGGCTGACTCCTAACCTTCTCCGCTCCGGAGCGCTGGAGGCCCTGGACCGGGCCTTCCCCGGGCTTGCCCCCAGTCCCTTTAATCCCCTCTGCCGTCTGCTGGGCCAGGGGATAGAGCGTCCCGGTACTCATCCCTACCACCATGCCGGGGTCTATTATGTGCAGGAACCCAGCGCCGCCAGCGTGGCACCTTTGCTGGAGATAGAACCGGGGATGAAGGTGCTGGACCTCTGCGCTGCCCCTGGGGGAAAAACCAGTCAGCTGGCCGCCGCCTTGAAGGGCCGGGGGCTGCTGGTGGCCAACGAGTATGTATCCCAGCGGGCGGAAATTCTGAAAAGCAACCTGGAGCGGATGGGGGTTCCCAACGCAGTTATCCTCAACGAGGATACCGCCCGGATCGCCGCCGCTTTGCCCGGGTATTTTGACCGGGTGCTGGTGGATGCCCCCTGCAGCGGGGAGGGAATGTTCCGGAAGGAACCTCAGGCCATGGCCCAGCATAACCAGGGTCTGGTGGAACAGTGCGCTGCTCTGGGAAGAGAGATCCTGGAGGCGGCCGCCGCCTGCCTGGCTCCCGGGGGAATCCTGGTCTACTCCACCTGCACCTTTGCTCCCCAGGAGGATGAGGGGCAGGTGGCCGCTTTCCTGGACCGGCACCCGGAGTTCACCCTCCTGCCCATCGAGGAGACGTTCGGCTCCCACGGGGAAGAGAACCGCACCGGCGGACTTCCTCTGGATTGCAGGGGGGTCCGGCGGATCTGGCCCTGCCAGGGCGGAGAGGGGCATTTCATGGCCCGACTGCGGAAAAACGGGGGAGAAGCCTACGCTTCCCCCAAGGCAAAAAAGCAGAGGCCGCCCAGACCGGCGGAACCCTGGAAGGACTTCGCCTCTGCTCTTTTCCCAGACCTTGCAAAGGCTCCGGTCCGGCTTTTGGGGGACCTGGTCCTTCTGCCGCCCCCGGAGCTGCCCCCCCTGGAAAAGCTGCATATCCTCCGCAGCGGCGTGGCGGCGGGCCGGCTGGTGAAAAACCGCTTTGAGCCCAGCCACCATCTCATGATGGTATACGGCCCCCAGTGTGCCAACCGGGAAAATCTGGCCCTGGGGGAGGAGCGCCTGGCGGCCTGGCTGCGAGGGGAGGAGATCCCGGCGGAGCAGGGAGCTCCCGGGTGGTGCGCCGTCCTGGTGGACGGGTATCCCCTGGGCCTGGGGAAGGTGAGCGGAGGAAGGATCAAGAACCATTATCCCAAAGCCCTGAGAAATCTGAAATAATC
>CALXEN010000060.1 GCA_944387325.1 uncultured Clostridia bacterium
ATACGCCAAACCAGCTTTCCTCCCCTACCAGTTCAGGATCATAGTAAAAATAGGAAGTCTCTCCCAGAACAAAGACGTCCTTCTGGGTATAGATCGGAGAATCTGTAACCTGAAAGGTGGCTTCAGACACCCGTTTCTCTTTTGCTACAAAAAACGCCATCCAGCTGGAGTCCTCAAGACGAACAGTATAGCTTCCGGCTTCCAGGCCTTCTCCCGTTTCTGTGGAAGGGGTAATTTCTCCGGCAGGCACAATATCCTGCCAACAGAGATTCCCCTCTTCATCCAGGATGGAAAGACGCCCTTTCTCCACCTGCTGGGCGATAATGCGGGGATAATCTCACGCTCCAATATTGGTATCCGCCACGGTTACGCAGGGAACATACAGATTTCTCCAATTTTGTCTGATGAGAAAAAAGCAGAAAAGAGTTCCCAGCAGCAACAAACAAATTCCCGCCAACCGTCCTTTTTCCATTCTGACAAATGCTTTCAAATATCAACCCCGTCCTTTTTCAGTCTGCTCTCATGTTTGCCCAAAAACAAAGGTAAAAAGCACTAATTAGTTTGTGTTCTAACAGTATATCATAATGACTGAGGTATCGCAATAAATTGCAGTGAAAATTCAGATTTTTACCACAAATATTCATATTGAAGCCATAAAATCGGGAAAAATTTGACGGTATTCTGTATATTTGCAAAGAATATGCAAAACCGGTCTTTTCATGTATGAAACACTGGAAAGACCGGTTTGAAAGCTATTTCAGGCTATGGAGGGCTCTCCGGCTCAGAAAGCGGAGATTTCCCGGAAAAAGACCTCACCCCTGGCGGCGGTCACCTGAATGGTGAGCCGGCTGATCTCCGGAGTGGTATCGTTCAGAAGAGGATTCTGATGAGCGAAAGGATCCTGAAGCTGGCAGATTCGCTTATGGCCCACGGTAGTCCCCTGACAGAAGGCATACTGCCCGCCGCTGGCAAAATCAGCGGTAATACGGAAGGATTCAATCCGCTGGCCATGGGTCAGATCCTCAGCCAGCACCAGGTATTTGATATTCTTCTGAGGATGGTCAAAGGTGAGGGTATACTGAGGCTGGGTAGGAGGGCAACCGGGCACTGGCTCCATCTTGGCAGGAATGGGAGTGCCGAGCTCCCGGCGGATCAGATCTCCCAGCTCCCGCAGCCGCTCCACATCCCGGGAATCAAACAGGCCCTCAGGGGTGGGCGGAACATTCAGATGGAAGCAGGCATTTCCGCCCACCGAGGTGAGGTAGGTGGAAAAGAGCCGTTCCAGAGAGTGGGGCTCCTCCTGGGGATGGTAAAACCATCCAGGCCGGATGGACATGTCAATTTCAGAAGGAGCAAAGCAAAGGCCCTTGCTGTACAGAACATTACTGAGGCTGCCGATCTGCTGATCGGTATTATAAAGCCAGGAGAGATCCCCCTCTTCCGCCAGGGGGCCGGGGCCAGTCTGCACCTCAGCCAGCGGACAAAGCTCGGTGGGCACCACAGCCCATTCTGCATAACGGGGAACACCTGTCTCATTGCCGCACCAACGGACATCGGGCCCTTTGTCGTAAAAGATGGTGGCGTGAGGCTGGTAACGGCGTACCAACTCAATATAACCGGGGAAGTCATATTCCTGTTTCCGGCCGTCAGAGCCCTCTCCACAGGCGCCGTCAAACCAGACATGGAAGATCTCTCCATATCCGGTGAGCAGTTCGGTCAGCTGACCCTTATAATAATCGTTATAGGCATCTGTTCCATAAAGTGGACAGTTCCGATCCCAGGGAGAGAGATAGAAACCGAACTTCAATCCGCCCCGGCGGCAAGCTGCCGCCACATCCCGGACAATGTCTCCCTGGCCGTTCTGGAACGGAGAGCTTTTGATGCTGTGGTCCGTATAACGGGAGGGCCAGAGACAGAATCCATCGTGATGCTTTGCAGTGAGCACCAGCCCCTTCATACCGGCTGCCTTCACAGCTTCGACCCACTGATCCGGATCAAACCGGGTGGGATTGAAGATGGCAGGGTCCTCTTTACCAGTTCCCCATTCCAAACCGGTGTAGGTATTGGGGGAGAAGTGAACAAAGGCGTAAAACTCGGTGTCAAACCAGTCCAACTGCCGCTGGGTGGGGCGGACCGAAGCCGCCCCTTTGAGAAATTCCTGTACCGTCATGGCAAAAACCTTCCTTTTGGGGGAAGCCCCCCCTTTGTTGCGAAAAGCTGTGCTGAAACGCCATTTTTCCAGGCAGCTTCAACTTTCCTTCTCCGCTTCTACCCGGGCCAGATGGGCCTCGATGGCATGGATCAGCACCTGAAGCGCCCGGGTATTTTCCCCACCCTCCGGCACGATCAGATGTGCCATCCGCTTGGACGGCTCCACAAACTGCTCATGCATCGGTTTGACAGTGGTGAGATACTGGGTGATGATACTGTCCAGCGAACGGCCGCGCTGGGTCACGTCCCGGCTGATCCGGCGGAGAATCCGCACATCCGCATCGGTATCCACAAAGACCCGCAGGTCCAGAAGCCGGCAAAGCTCAGGATCCGTAAAGATGAGAATGCCTTCCAGAATCACCACCGGTGCCGGTGAGATCCGCACCGTCTTTTCAGAGCGATTGTGGGTTGTGAAGTCATAGACCGGACACTGGATTCCCTTTCCTGCACGCAAAGCAGACAGATGACGGATCATCAGTGCGGTATCAAAGGCATCGGGATGATCGTAGTTGAGGGCGCACCGCTCCTCATAGGTCAGGTCATCGTGCTTACGGTAGTAATTGTCACTGGTGACCACCGCCACCGAGGAACCGAACCGTTCCGCCAACTGGCGAGTCAGGGTAGTCTTGCCGCTGCCGGTGCCGCCAGCAATCCCAATCATCATCACATCCATCAGATCCCCTCCTTTTCCGGAATGCTCTGCCTTCATTGTAGCATATCCAGGGGGAAATGGGAAGAGGGAAAAAGCCGCCCCCCAAGGGACGGCTTTCCATCATTACGGCTTGCCTGCCGGTTCACTCTGCTGAGGCTTTTCTTCAGGTTTGGCCGGTTCATCCGGCTCACCCGGTGCTGCAGGTGCGACGATAGGCGTTCCAGTGGTATTCAGCGCCGAACCAGCACCTTCTGCCAGCCTTTTAGCTGGTGTTGCCAGCTTCACAGCCTCAGGGCTTGCC
>CALXEN010000061.1 GCA_944387325.1 uncultured Clostridia bacterium
CTCCTCCCGGAAACGGCCCAGAATATTCCGGATGAAAAAGTTCCGGTTGGTAGAATCTATCATCACCCGGATGGACTGGAACTGTCGGCGGCGGAGGCTGGCCATCCGTGCCTCCAGCTGGCTTTCCAGGTGGAGGATGTTCCGGGCGTTGTTCACGAAAATGATCCCCGCCCGGGTCAGCTGCATCCCCTTGGGCCCTCGGGCAAAAAAAGGCTCCCCGAACTCCTCCTCCAGATTCTTCAGGTGGTGGGAGAGGACCGACTGGGACAGGTAGAACCGGTCCGCCGCCCGGGAAACAGATTTTTCCTCCGCTATGGCAATGATATATTCCAGGATCTTACTGTCCATAGTCCGGGTCCTCCCTTCTCAGTTCCTGGGCCCAGGTGGGATCGTACTCCTCCACCAGCTCCCGGGTGAAATCACACCAGCAGAACTCCATCCGGTCCAGCCCCACCTGGTCCTGGTACATGAACCGCACCATTAAATAAAGGAAGTACCGCTCCGCCCGGGAGAAAACGTATCCGGGCCGGTAAAAAATCCGGGCCTTGAGATAGACCGGATCTTCAAAGCGGTAGTAGAGCATCTTTTCGTTGGGCTCCGCATAGAAGGCGGGGAAAATTCCCACCCCCATCCCCTCCTGGATCAGCCGCACTTCGGTGACCACGTTGGGGGTGGAGAAAGCCACCTGGGGCTGGAATTTGACCTGCTCAAACAGGGGGCGGATCAGATTGGTGAGGGCGGTCGTCCCCCCGGGCATGATAAACACTTCATCTTTGAAGTCCTCCAGCCGGGCATAGGGAAGCTCCTGGAAACCGGCAGCCGGTTTTTGTTCCGGGCGGCGGAAGGCAGGTACCCCCAGCACCATCTCCTCCTGGGTAAGGGTAATATACTCCATCCCCTGACATTCTTCCCCGCCGCTGAGGATGAGGTCGATCTCCTCCCGCTGGAGCCGTTCCAGCTCCTCATGGAAGTATCCGTCCGGAGCGATCAGCTCCACCTTGGGGTATTCCCGGTTGAAATAGGGATAGATGGACGCCAGCAGCCGGGATCCCCGGTGGGGGGAGAGCCCCACCCGAAGGGTTTCGAAGGTCTGGCTGTCCAGCAGGGCGATGGAGCGGCGGGTGTTGTCCCACACGTCCTGGATCTCCTGGATAGCCTGCAGGTATTCCTTCCCTGCGGGAGTGGGATACATTTTCTTCCGTTCCCGGTAGAATAAAGGCATTCCCACGTCCTTCTCCCGGTCATGGAGGTACCGGCTGAGGGCGGGCTGGGTGACTCCCAGCTCCCGGGCGGCGGCAGAAAGACTGCCGTTTCTGGCGATGGCAGCCAGGTAGGGAAGCTGCTGTATATTCATGGGTTTGCTCCTTTCCCAGGGCGGACCCCTGTGGGTATAACCAAAAGTTTCATAACTTTTGTAAATAGAATATATAAAATTGTCCAGATTGTCAATCTGCGGCGAGACCGCTACAATGAAGACAACAGGAGACTCCTTACCGGAGATCAACGAATCACAAAACGAAAGGAAACAAGACTATGAAAAAGCTTTTGGCACTTCTGCTGGCATTGGCTATGTGTCTGTCCCTGGTCGCCTGCTCCAGCAGCGATACTACCAGCGACACCACTGGCGATGCAGCTGCTGACACCACCGGCGATGCAGCCGCCGACACCACCGCTTCCGATGAGCCCCTGACCATCGAAGACGTATGGCCCTCCGGCACCACCGTTTACATTGATGTTCCCGCCAAGGCCGGCGGCGGCACCGACCTGTACACCCGGTACCTGACCCAGGCTCTGGGCGAGCTGTACAGCGGTGTGAACTTTGTAGTTACCAACTACGACACCACCGAGGTTGGCCGTGAGAACGCCAAGAACGCCGATCCCGACGGCACCCACTTCCTGGTCCACCATGCCGGCGCCTGCCTGGAGTACCTGTCCGGCAGCACCAATGTAAACTCCATGGAAGACTACGCCACTGTGGGCGTGATCAACCGGGGCGGTCCTCAGGCCATTATTGCCCGTCCCGACGCTCCTTACAGCAACTTTGCTGAACTGGGCGAGTACATTGCCGAGCATCCCGGTGAGGTCGTTATCGGCTGCTCCCTGGGCGGTGCTTCTCAGGCTGCCATCTACAGTGTGATCGAAGGTCTGGGCGAGGGCTACGGCGAAATGGTCAACTGGGTACAGTGCTCTTCTGAGGCTGACAAGCTGACCCAGACCGCTTCCGGCTCCATCGACATTGCAAACTGCTCTATTCCCAACGCTCAGGGCTATGAAGCTGATGGCCGTCTGACCATTCTGGGCACCGTTGGCCCCGAGGTCTCCACCCTGGAGACCATGAGCGAGCTGCTGGGCACCGAGCTGGGCGAGAGCTACGCTTCCGGTCCCGAGCAGGGCATTGAGGGCGCCACCTTCGAGTGCAGCTACTACCTGTGGGCTCCCAAGGACACCCCCGAGAATGTCTGCCGTGCTGTAAACGAGGCCATCTGCGCCGCTTGCGAAGTACAGAGCTACATTGACGGCAACAAGACCATGGCCTCCTTCGTAGAGCCCGTGGACTACGACACCGCTCAGGAGACCTTCCAGCGTGAGTGGGGCATCATGGAGACCCGTGCCGAACAGATGGGCATCAAAGCCCGCTGATTGAAACTCTGTTTTCAGGGCCCGGCCGGGGCGACCCAGCCGGGCCTCTCCTTTAGGGGAAGGAGCCATCCGTCCCCTGTATAGTCAACAAAGAAAAGAGGTAGCGCATGAAAAAGCTTAACCGCACCTATGTCATGGGCATCGTCTTCCTGGTGTTGGCGGTCTTTATCGTCATCCAGACCGGCAGCATTCCGGAGCGGCTGGTGTCCAACGAACCCGGCCCCAAGTTTTTCCCCTACATTTCGGCAGCGGGCATCGCCCTGTTCGCCATCCTCTCCATGGTCTTTGACGGCCCCAAGGAAGCCAAGACCGGCAACAAGCCCTACCTGGACAAGGCCGGCTGGGTCCGCATGGCCATCATCCTGGCGGAAGCCCTGGTCTTCTGCATCATGATGGACTTCCTGGGCTTCTGGATCGCCTCCATGGTAGGCACCTTC
>CALXEN010000062.1 GCA_944387325.1 uncultured Clostridia bacterium
ATAAAACCAGATTAATGAGTTGAGTATACCACAAAATCCGGGAATTGTAAAATCTTCCTTTCCTTCCTTTTAAAAGAAAAAGGAATTTTCCTGTCCCCTGCCCATCCTATGTAGGGAGGAAGGGAGGTCATCCCCCACCCTTCCGGCCCTCCTTCTGGCGCTTGTTGATCTCCTTATGAAGGTATTCCAGGGCATCGTTCACGCTGCCCAGCCGGTCGATGAGCCCCTCCTTCACCGCCTGTTCTCCCGCCAGCACGGCGCCCATATCCATCACCAGTTCTCCGGTGTGGAGCATCAGTTCCTGGTACCGCTTGGCGGAGATGCCGCTGTGCCGGACCACAAAGCCGGTAATCCGCTCCTGCATCTGGTCAAAGTACCGCATGGTCTGGGGGACCCCCAGCACCAGCCCGCTGTGACGGACCGGGTGGACCGTCATGGTGGCGGTGGGGACGATAAAACTCCGGTGAGCGCTGACGGCCAGGGGGATCCCGATGGAATGCCCGCCCCCCAGCACCAGACTGGCGCTGGGCTTGTTCACCCCGGCAATGAGTTCCGCCAGGGCCAACCCTGCCTCCACATCACCCCCCACCGTGTTCAGGATGACCAGGAGGCCCTGGATCTCCGGGTCTTCCTGGATGTCGATGATCTGGGGGATCACGTGTTCGTACTTGGTAGCCTTCTGCCCCTGAGGAGCCGCTGTGTGGCCCTCGATCTGCCCGATAACAGTGAGACAGTGGATGGAATGGCGGCCCTTGGTCCGGATCAGGCTGCCGGTATCCAGCAGGAATTCCTGTTCCAGCCGTTCCTGTTCCACCTGGGCATCGGTGAGATTGATCTCTGACTTGGATTGGTTCATACCCTCTCCCTCCTTCTCTCTTCAGTATGCCCGGCGGAGAAGGCTTTACACGGATTGCCCAATTATCTTTGACAAACATTTGACAAATATAGTCAGGATGTTATAATGGAAGAAGCAGATAGAACGCAGCCTTAACTGAATTACACGAAATCTCAAAAGAAAGTCAGGTGCTCACTTATGGCCACATCCAGCAAGCCCGCTCTTCCCGTCATCCGTCGATTGCCCAAATATTACCGGTATCTGGTGAATATGCAGCAGTCCGGGAAGAAGAACGTATCCTCCAGCGAGCTGTCCAAAATAATGGGCACCACAGCCAGCCAGGTCCGTCAGGACTTCAACTGCTTCGGCGGCTTCGGCCAGCAGGGCATCGGGTACAAGGTAGATACTTTGGTCACCGAGATCCGGCACCTCCTCTTCGGGGACGGTCAGCCCCTTCCCACCATTCTGGTGGGGGCCGGACGGCTGGGTACTGCGGTCAGTCAGTTTCTTATGCGGGATGCCAACGGGTACAGCCTTCTGGCAGCCTTTGACAATAACCCCCAGCTGGTGGGGAAGACCCTGAACGACATTCCCATCCGTCATGTGGATGAGTTGCGGAGTTTTTGCAGCCAGCACCATCCCCAGGTGGCGGTCCTCTGTCTCCCCCGGGAAGGTGCCACCCAGCTCAGTTCCACTCTGGTGGAGCTGGGTGTGAAGGGATTTTGGAATTTCAGCCACTATGACCTGTCGGTAGATTATCCCCAGGTCATGGTAGAGAATGTACATTTGGGGGACAGCCTCATGAGCCTGGGCTACCATATGCGGAATTTGTAAGGGAGAAGATCAATGGCAAAGCTCTACTTTCGATACGGCGCCATGAACAGCGGCAAAAGCACCGCTCTCATGCAGGTGGCCTACAACTACGAGGAGCGGGGCCATCGGGTCCTGATTCTGAAACCCAGCGTGGACACCAAGGGGGATGATTACCTGGTCAGCCGCCTGGGGGTCCGGCGGAAGGTGGATCACCTAGTCGCTCCCCGGGACAATGTGCTCTTCCTGGTGGCGGAGGAGGCATCCAAAGGCCCCAAGCTGGCCTGCGTCCTCTGCGACGAGAGCCAGTTTTTTACCGCCCAGCAGGCCGAGCAGCTCTTCCTGGTGACGGTGGACCTGGGGATCCCGGTGATCTGTTATGGCCTGCGCACCGATTTTGCCCTCCGGGGCTTTCCCGGTTCCACCCGCCTTCTGGAGCTGGCCCACACTATCGAGGAGATGAAGACCATCTGCAGCTGTGGCAGGAAGGCCACCTGCAACGGTCGGAAGGTGGGAGGCCGGTTCATCTTCGAAGGGGAACAGGTGGCCATCGACATGGAAAACAGCGTGGAGTATCAAAGCCTCTGCCCCCAGTGCTATTTTGCAGAAAGGCGGAAGGCCCAGGGCCGCTGACCTAAAGCTCTCCTTCTCATATTCCTGCACTGACCAACCCCGGCGGGTCGGATGATTTCATCCGGCCCGCCTTTTTTCTGCCGCAGGGGGGCGTTCATCCTTCATCCTTCCGCACCCTTTTCCCATCCCTCCCCCGCCCCTGCATCTTATGGGGTAGTGCGCTCCTTTTTGCATCATAAACAGACATATTTTGCGCTTCCAATAATTTTTCCACACAAAAATTGCTTTTTTGTGTAGTTTGAACAGTTTTTAAGGGAGTTAAGATTTTAAGCTCCCCTTCCATCCAGATTACCCTCCCTTTTGGACCATTTCCCTTTTTGTCAACATACACAATTTTTGCTTTTACAGGTGGTAAAAAGTGACGAGTTGCCCAATTCCGTCTTTGAAACTAAGGCAAAAAATGTTCGGTTTTTATCTCAATCTTTCATTTTGGAACTTTTTGTTTGGAAATCCCTTTGGTATTATTAGTTTATGAGAAACCGTTTCGGCAGGTTTCAATGATTATCACACTTTATTAGGAGGAAAACACAATGAAAAAACTGCTTGCATTGCTGCTGGCCTTGGTCATGTGCTGTGCGTTGCTGGTAGGTTGTGGCGGCAACAATAACGCTGCTGCCAATGATACTGCCGGCGATGCCGCCACCGATGACTCTGCCGCCGGCGACGCCGAGTCCGTGACCTATGCTCTGTCCGAGACTCCCGTTTCCCTGAGCATCAGCTGGTGGGGCGGCGACTCCCGTCACTCCGCTTACCAGGATGCCATCGCAGCCTTCGTAGAGGCCACCCCCAGCGTTGAGGAAGTCACCGTTGACTTCGGCGCCTGGTCCGGCTGGGAAGACAAGATGTCTACTTACTTTGCTTCCGGCACCGCCGCCGACGTCTGCCAGGTCAACTGGAACTGGCTGACCAGCTACTCCAGCCAGGGTCAGACCTTTGTGGATCTGAACGGTCTTTCCGAGTTCCTGGATCTCACCCAGTTTGATGAGAACGCTCTGGCCCAGTGCACCGTGGCCGGCGCTCTCCAGTGCATCCCCGCCGCCATGACCGGCCGTATCTTCTACTGGAACTCCGAGACCTTCGAGAAGGTTGGGGTGGCTATCCCCACCACCTACGAGGAGCTCATCGCCGCCGGCCAGGCCTTTGCCGAATTCGAGGATGGCAGCTACTACCCCGTTGCCCTGGGCGAGTACGACCGCATGATTCTCATGGTCTACTACCTGGAGAGCATCTACGGCAAGGATTGGGTGGTTGACGGCGCTCTCAACTACTCCGAGGAAGAGATCATCGAGGGTCTGGAGTTCATCCAGAGCCTGGAGGACAACCATGTTACCCCCACCGTCCAGCAGATCCTGGGCGACGGCGCCGAGTCTCTGGATAAGAACCCCAAGTGGATGGACGGCCGTTACGCCGGCATCTTCGAGTGGGATTCCTCCGCTTCCAAGTTCCATGGCTCTCTGAACAACCCCGACGCCTTTGTTGTGGGCGACGAGCTGGGTGAGGGCGGCTTCACCAAGGTTTCCCTGGGTCTGGCCATCACCAAGACCTGCGAGCATCCCGCCGAGGCTGCTCTCCTCATCGACTACCTGCTGAACGGGGACGGCGCCGCCATCATGGGCAGCCAGCTGGGTATTCCCCTGTCCAAGTCCGGTCTGGAGGCTGCCGGTGAGGCTGTTGACGCCCTCACCGCCGAGGCCAACAGCAAGGTACTGGCCACCTGCACCAACGCTCTGGATCCCAAGTTTGAGGATTCCTCTCTCAAGGCTTCCGACGGCGTCTACTACGACGTTATGAGCGGCCTGAGCTACGGCGACTACTCCATTGAGGAAGCTGCCCAGATCCTGATCGAGGGGATCGAAGGCGTTCTGTAATCTGTAAAGAAGTATCATTTAGGTTTTGAACTGGCGGCCGGGTATGCCGCGTGGCCTCCGGGCACACTGCTTCCCCGGCCGCTTTTTTTCAAGACCATCCCTTTTTAGAGAAAAGAAAGAGGAGGATGACAGAATGAAGAATTCTGTTCCCCAGGTGCAGGGCCGTTCTCCCGCCCGCAAATGGCTGGATAACAACCTCGGTCTGATTTATATCCTGCCCTGGATCATTGGCTTCTGCGTGTTCAAGGCATATCCCTTCGGGCTGTCCCTGTTTTACAGCTTTACGGATATGAACTTCTTTAACGGGATCAGCCAGTACGGCATCATGAACTATATTGAGATCTTCAACACCGCCAAGATCACCAAGGCTCTGACGGTCACCGCTCAATACTGTCTCATCACCGTGCCCCTGAAGCTGGCATTCGCCCTGTTTATCGCTTACATCCTGAACTTCAACATCAAGTTCGTCAACGCCTTCCGTACTGCCTACTATGTACCCTCCATCCTGGGCGGGTCCGTAGCCATCGCCGTGCTTTGGAAGGCTCTCTTCCGGGACGAAGGCATGGTCAACACCCTGCTGAGCTACATCGGCGTGCAGGGCCCCAGCTGGCTGTCCGATCCGGACTATGCACTGTTCATCATCTGCTTTTTGCGTATCTGGCAGTTTGGTTCTGCCATGGTGCTCTTCCTGGCCGCCCTGAAGGGCGTTCCCGCCGATGTGTACGAGGCCGCCACCATCGACGGCGCCGGAAAGTGGAAGCAGTTCTTCAGCATCACCGTTCCCATGATCACCCCCGTTATCTTCTACAACCTGGTCACCCAGATCTGCCAGGCTTTCCAGGAATTCAACGGGCCTTACATCATTACCAACGGCGGTCCCCGCAACTCCACCACTCTGGTCTCCCTGCTGGTTTACCGGTATGCGTTCCAGCAAAATGAGATGGGTATGGCCTCTGCCATTGCCTGGGTCATGTTCATCATCTGCGCTGCCCTGACCATCATTGCCTTCACCAGCCAGAAGAAGTGGGTCTACTACTCTGACGAAAGGTAAGGTGAATGAGTATGGGAATGAAAGCACAACATCGCATCGCTACCTTTTTCAAGTATCTTGTTCTGATCCTGGTTGGCCTGGTCATGATCTATCCTCTGCTCTGGATGGTCAGCGCCACCTTTAAGGAGAACAACGAGATCTTTGCCGGTATCAGTCTCTGGATCAAGAACCCCACCTTGCAGGGCTACAAGGACGCCCTGAACGACTACGGCGGCTCCATCAACATTCTCACCGCCATGCTGAACACCTACAGCTATGTCATCCCCAAGGTGATCTGCACCGTAGTCTCCTCCGCCATTGCCGCCTACGGCTTCGGCCGGTTCAACTTTGTGGGGAAAAAGGTACTGTTCAGCATCATGATCTCCACCCTCTTCCTGCCCCAGGTCGTTCTGAACGTGCCTCAGTTCATGCTCTACAACAGCCTGGGATGGGTGGACAGCCCCTTCTATCTGGCCATCTGGTTCCATACCCTCTTTGCCACCGAGACCTATTTCGTGTATCAGCTCATCCAGTTCATGCGGTCCATTCCCATCGACCTGGACGAAGCCGCCAAGATCGACGGCTGTAACAGCTTCAAGATCCTCTACAAGATCATCTGCCCCATGCTGATGCCCGCTCTGGTCAGCTGTGCGCTGTTCCAGTTCATGTGGTCCTGCAACGACTTTATGGGTCCCCTGCTCTATGTGGCCACCCCCACCAAATACCCCATGTCCATCTTCGTCAAGCTATCCATGGACGCTGACGTGGGCTTCTCCTGGAACCGGGTTCTGGCTCTCAGCCTGATCTCCATCCTGCCCCAGCTCATCGTCTTCTTTGCCGCCCAGGACCAGTTTGTGGAAGGGATCTCCGCCGGCGGCGTGAAGGGCTAAACCTCCGTCCCGCCTTAGGCATCTGATGAAAAAGCAGCTGCCCCGTACCTTTTCAGGGGTACGGGGCAGCATTTTTATCCTTGATTTTTTATTTTCCCGATGGCCCCGGCCTTCTCTGCGGGGGCTCCCGGGAAAGGAAGAAATCTATTTTATTTGTTCCTTCTGCTCCATCACATTTTTCCGGTAATGCTGGGGGTTCATTCCGGTGGCCTCCTTAAAGACTCTCCGGAAATGGGCGGCAGTGGCAAAACCGGTTTTTTCCGCCACATCCGAGATCTTTACCTCTCCGGACTCCAGCAGGTTCTGGGCAGCCTTGATCCGGACCCCGTTCACATACTCCACCAGGGAAACGTTCACCGTCTTTTTGAAGAGACGGCTCAGGTAATAGGGACTGATGTAGAACTGGGCTGCCAATCCCTTCAGGGTAATAGGCTCGGCATAGTGCTGGGAGATGTAGCTCTGGATATTGTCCACCAGGGTATTGGTGACCTTCCGGGACTCCTCTGCCCTCTGTTTGCGGCGGAGGACCTCCAGGAAGAGGAGAAGACAGGCCAGCTGCATTTTGCAGTAGGCCATGGATTCCGGGGTATCGTCCTCAAAACATTCCATCATCCTGGTCAGACTGTGATATACTTGAGACTGATCTTTCACTCTCAGTTTCAGAACCTTTACGTCTCCCTGGAACAGTTCCGTAAAATTCACCTGGGGAAAGGCCTCCCGCAGTTCCCGGAGGAAATGTTCGTCAAAGTTGCAGACGATCCGGCTGTTGCTGTCATTGTTGATGGCGCTGGTCTTGTGGATCTGGTTCCGGTTGATAAGGACCACATCCCCTGCATTCACCAGATAGGCCCCGTCCTCGATGAAATACCGGCGGGTTCCTTCGATCTCGTAATAGAGCTCGTACTGGTCATGGATGTGGAAGCTGGCCATATTGTACCCTTCGGTACGGTTTATCCTGTCAATATAAAACCCCTGGTGATTGCACCGCTCTGCTTCTACCCGCATGGTTCTCCCCCCTGTTGTTTCAGAGCTCTATCTCCTTGCAGTTCAATTATAGCACATATTTTGCAGTTGTGCATCCCCTTTTGTGCAAAATCCATTCGCTTTTTAGGAGGTTCCTATGTCTGTATCCCTTGTCCGGGCCATGACCCGCAGCGCCGTGTTTGAGCTGGTGAACACCACCTGCTATCACTCCCCCGCCCCCTTCGATGTTTTTCTGGACGGCAGGCCGGTGCTGGCCGGGCAGTCCACCAACGTATTCAGCCTCTACGATTTGGACCCCGGCACCTCCTATTCCCTGGAAGTAAAGGGCCGGGGAGTGGACGGGAGCCTGACCTTTTCCACCGCCGCCGAGAGCTTTTTCCTGGATGTGAAACGGTTCGGCGCCGTGGGGGACGGGGTGGCCGATGACACCCTCAAGCTCCAGGCCGCCCTCTCCGCCTGCCCGGCAGGGGGCACCGTCTTTCTGGGGCCCGGCACCTACCGGTGCACCAGCCTCTTCCTGAAAAGCGGCACCACCTTCTACCTGGCCAAGGGTGCCACCATCCTGGGGGAGACGGACCGGACCAAATACCCCATCCTCCCCGGGGTGCTTCCCAGCGCCAACGAGGTGGACGAGTTCTACCTCACCGGCTGGGAGGGAAACCCCCTCAACAGCTTTGCCAGCCTTATCAATGTCATCGGCTGTGAGGACGTGGTCATCACCGGCCAGGGCACCCTGGACGCCAACGCCCAGAACGGGGACTGGTGGGTGGATCCCAAGGTAAAGCGGATCGCCTGGCGGCCCCGGATCTTCTCCACCAACACCAGCCGGAAGGTAGTCCTCCAAGGTATCACCCTCCAGAACAGTTACAGCTGGACCTGCCACCCCATGTATACCCAGGACCTGGAGATCCTGGACATCAAGATCCGGAACCATCCCGAAAGCCCCAACACCGACGGCATCGATCCGGAATCCTGCCGGAACGTGAAGATCATCGGGGCGGATATCCATGTGGGGGACGACTGCATCGCCCTGAAAAGCGGAAAGGTCTTTCTGGGGATGAAGCTGAAACAGCCCTGCGAGAATGTGATCATCCGGAACTGTCTGCTGGACCGGGGCCACGGCAGCCTGGTCATTGGCAGCGAGATGAGCGGCGGGGTAAAAAATGTCACCGTCAGCCAGTGCTATATGGACCACACCGACCGGGGACTGCGGATCAAGACCCGCCGTGGTCGGGGAAATACTGCCGTCATCGACGGGCTCACCTTCCGGAACGTGGTCATGGACCACGTCCTCACCCCCTTCGTTATCAATATGTTCTACTTCTGTGACCCGGACGGCCACAGCGACTACGTCCAGACCCGCACTCCCCTGCCGGTGGACGAGTACACCCCCCGGCTGGGCACCCTGACGGTCCAGGACACCCTTTGCACCGGGGCCCAGTATGCAGGCTGCTTCTTTGCCGGTCTGCCGGAGATGCCCATTGAGCAGGTGGTGCTGGAGAACGTTTCCATCACCTTTGACCCGGATGCCAAGGCCGGGTGCGCCGCCATGATGGACGGCCTGGAGGATATGAAGAAGGTAGCCCTCATGGCGGAGAACGTATCCCGGATCCGGCTGAAAAATGTATCCATCACCGGCTACGAAGGGGAAAAATACCGGCTCACCAACGTACCCGATTTTAAGGAGGATTGACCTATGACACACCAGGAAATTCTGACCATGCTGGGAGAGTATGTGGATTATCTCATTGCCAACTCCACCGCCGCCGC
The DNA here is from genome assembly GCA_944387325.1 of uncultured Clostridia bacterium. GTDB lineage: Bacteria > Bacillota > Clostridia > Oscillospirales > Ruminococcaceae > CALXEN01. The sequence goes on from CALXEN010000062.1 coordinate 8,821, forward strand.
TCCCCTCTGGAACATTGAGAAGGTCCGCAGCGGCCAGCCCAACAAATGGAACTACATTGACGGCTGTATGATCACCGCCTGCCTCAGCCTTTACAATACCACCGGGGACCGGAAGTACCTGGATTTCAGCCGGGAGTTCATGGACTACTTTGTGAAAGAGGGCGGGGTCATTGAGACCTACGATCCCAAGGAGTACAACCTGGACAACGTGAACCAGGGGAAAAACCTGTTCACTCTCTATGACCTGACCGGGGACCAGAAATACCGGGACGCCATTGAGACCATCTACGGCCAGCTTCTCACCCATCCCCGCACCAAGGAGGGGAACTTTTGGCACAAGGACATCTACCCCTGGCAGGTCTGGCTGGACGGCACCTATATGGCGCAGCCCTTCTACATGGAGTACGAGACCCGGTTCAACAAGATGAAGAACTGCATTGACAGCTACAAGCAGTTCATGAATATTCAGAAACACATGAAGGACCCCAAAACCGGCCTTTATTATCACGGTTACGACGAGAGCCGCCAGATGTACTGGGCCGACCCGGATACCGGGTGCAGCCCCAACTTCTGGCTCCGGGCCATGGGGTGGTTCCTGGTGGCCATGGTGGATGTGCTGGAGCGGATGGATGAGCAGATGTACAACGAGTATCGGGGCATCCAGGCCATGCTGAAGGAGGCCGTGGAGGCCATGCTTCCCTGGCAGGATGAGGCCACCGGGATGTTCTGGCAGGTCATTGACAAGCCCGGCATTGAGGGGAACTATCTGGAAGCCAGCGGCACCGCCCTCTTTGCCTACGCCGTCCTGAAAGGGGTGCGGCTGGGTCTCCTTCCCAAGCGGCTGGCTTCCTACGGTGAGAAGGCCTTCTATGGAGACTGCGACAAGTACCTGGGCAAAAATCCCGACGGAAGCCTCCAGCTGGACGGCATCTGTCTGGTGGCGGGCCTGGGCGGCAAGGACCACCGTGACGGCAGCCTGGCATACTATTTCAGCGAACCCATCGTCTGCAATGACGCCAAGGGGGTAGGTCCCTTGCTCCTGGCCTACACCGAGATCATCCAGCAGCAGAAATGAGAGCGGTCATATCCCCTTCCGGGCCGGGAGCGTTCACCAGTTTTTCCCAGGCGGCCGCTGCCCTGAAGGACTGCAAAGAGCCTTTGGAGCTGTTTCTGGAGAACGGCTTTTATGAGGAGCGGGTGCTTCTGGAATGGGAGGACTATACCCTCACCGGGGAAAGCCGGGACGGGGTGATCCTCACCGCCGGATCCGGAGCCTTTGACCCCCATCCCCTGGAAGGAAAGACCGGCACCTTCCGCACCGCCACCGCTTTTCTGGGCGGGGGCCGGTGCCGGGTGAAGAATATGACCATCCGGAACACAGCCGGGGACGGTTCCCGGGCTGGGCAGGCCCTGGCGGTCTATGCCGACGCCGCCCAGGTATACATGGAAAATGTGACCCTGCTGGGGAACCAGGACACCCTCTTTGCCGCTCCCCTCCCCCTGCGGGAGCGGATCCCGGGAGGGTTTACCGGGCCCCGGAAAGATGCCCCACGGCGGCCTTCCCGGCAGCTCTACCGGAACTGCCTCATAGCCGGAAACATTGATTTCATCTTCGGCGGGGCGGATGCTGTATTTCAGCACTGCATCCTCCGGCCCCTGGTCCCCGAAAAAGGGGTCTGCTACCTTGCCGCCCCCTCCACCCCCCAGCACCAGGAGTTCGGGTATCTTTTTGACCATTGCCGGGTGGAAGGGACCTGCGCCCCCGGCCAGGTGTTTCTGGCCCGGCCCTGGCGGCGGTATGGGGCGGCGGGATTTTTGGACTGCACCTTCAGCGGAGAGGTTGCCTCCCAGGTGTTCGACCCCTGGGGCGATAAAGCCAACCAGGCCACCAGCCGATTCTTCCTCTGGAACTGTACCGGACCCCAGGGTCCCCTCTCCCCCGCTTTCGGGCTGGAGGTCACCCCCCGGCTGGTCCGGTCTGCCCGGGAGCACATTGCCCGGCAGCTGGAACTCTTCGGAATAAAAGAAAGCTTATAAACAACAGCGCCTCCGGACAACACCGGAAGCGCTGTTGTTCTATATGGATTAACTTTAAAAAAGAATTCTTTGCCAGCTTCAAGTCCTGGCAACGCTCAGCCGGCAGATACAGAAAGAGGGCGGGATGAAGGGACTTGAGAAATCTTTTGCTTCGCAAAAGCTTTCGCCCCTCGGGCATGGCCCTCAGGGCACTGTGCCTAAAAACAGTCCGCCGGACGGGGTCCCCGCAAAAGGTTGCGAAGCAAGATTTTGTGGGGAGAAGGAGGGATAAGGGAGCGAAGTGAGAACTGCCTGGGGATTCCCCCGGGCAGTTTGAAGGCAGCGGACTGCATCCCGACGCACGGCGGATTCCTTATCAGCTTCAAGTCCCTTCACACCAACAAAAAAACAGCTGCCCGATTGGACAGCTGTTTTTCTGTTGGTGCGGATGAAGGGACTTGAACCCCCACGGCTTTAAGGGCCACTAGAACCTGAATCTAGCGCGTCTGCCAATTCCGCCACATCCGCAGAACAGTATTCATTATAATCCTTTGGGGAAAAATGTCAAGCCGTTTTGGCAGATTTTTTAGATTTTTTTATCTCTCCCACTGCTTTTCCCAGCCCGGTCACCCAGGCCAGGGGAAGGTAGAGGCTGCACCCTGCCCCA
>CALXEN010000063.1 GCA_944387325.1 uncultured Clostridia bacterium
AAGGCCTTCTCCGCCTGGAGCAGGTCGGCAGAGTAGGAGATCCCTACATCGCAGACGGCAACGGAAGCCTCCCGAGACCGCTGCTGCAAATTCCGGATGTCCGAGTTGTTGACGATCTTCAGGTTGCCCCCGGCGTCCTCAATGCTGGTGGTCCGGATCCCGATGGATCGCACAGTGCCCCGGAAATCGTCCAGGACGATGATATCCCCCACATTGTACTGTCCCTCAAAGATGATGAAAATGCCGGTGACGGCGTCCTCAATGAGGCTCTGGGCGCCGAAGCCCAGAATGAGGGAGGCTACCCCCAGGGAGGCAAAGACCCCTGCCAGATTCACCCCCAGGATCCCCAGGGCCCAGACCAGCCCCACAATGGTGGAGATGAACCGGGTCAGGCTCATGAGGAGCCCGGCCATGGATTTCCGGTGACGGCCCTTCTGGGCCAGCAGATCCAGCAGACCGCAGACCACCAGGCAGACCAGGGCCACAAACACCATCACCGCTCCGGCGCTGATGAGCCGGGCGGGGGTCAGCACCCCCACCCCGCCGAAGAGGCCGCCGAAGGCCTCCTGCAGCTGGGCAGTCACGGCCTGCTTCCCCCCTTCATCCAGGAAGGGATTCCAGCCGGGAAAAACCAGCAGGGCCAGCACCGCCGCCAGAAGGACGGCCAGAATGATTCGATTCTTTCCTTTCATACGTAAACTCCTTTGTTGATGGGAAGGGATCAGGCTGTGGAATAGACGGGGCCGGAGGCATCATAGTCCACCGTGTCGCCAAACTCCCAGGTCATGAGTTGGTTCTCCCCTGAGGTCCATACCACATTTAGGATGTATTGCGTGGTGAGTTTGGTTTCGGGGAGGCTCATCCCGGCCACCTTGCAGACCTGGTTGAAGGCGAGGTCTGTGGGCTGGAAGGAAAAGACCTGGGTCTCATCGGGTTTGCTGGTATCCGGCACCAAAGTCAGGTTGAACTGGATGGAACCACAGGGGGGAGGGGTCCAGCTCCCCAGGAAGGTAAAGTCCAGGCCGTCCGCTGTCTGTTGGATGGTGCCCAGGCTGAACTCTTCCGGGCCGGGGACCCACAGGGTCTGGGTGCTGGCGGCCTTCCCCTCATACTCGGTAGTGAGCTGGACCTGGCTCACCGTCACATGATCCCCATCCAGATAGGGCCCGGTAAAGGTGACGGTCAGGGTGTGGGTGGCGGGATCGTAGGCCGTCTGGTACCCGTCCTCGGAAAGCTCCGTGGTGGTGGTCTCGGCTGTCTCACCAAGCGCCGTCTCCGTCACCGTTATGGTCAGGGAATTCAGATGGGAGGGCACGTTGGTGAAGGTGTGCACCTGGGTGAAGGCGTACACACCGTCTACCGGGATCACCTCCGTTACCTGCGGTTCCTCCGCCATCGGCGGGTCAGGGGCGTCGGTGGGAGGCTGGGTAGGGGGTGCAGGGGTCGGGGTAGGCTGGGGCTCCGGCCGGGGCGTGGAAGTGGACTCCGGCGGGGCCGTGGGCTCCGGCGCCGGGGCCTGGGTGGGTGCCGGCGTGAGGACAGGGGTGAGCACTGGTGCGGGCGGGGCCGTGAGGACCGGTGTGGCCTTGGGCGTTGGGGTGGGTGTGGGCGCAGGCGTGGCCGTGGGGACCGGTGTGGGGGCGAAAACAGGGACGGGGACGGGCTTCCCCTCCGGCAGGGAGGGACGTTTGGTCACGGTCCCGCCCCCCTCTCCCCCGGCGGGCCGGGCGTCGGTCTGGTTCCCGGTGGAGAAATGGTATTCCTCCACCGCTTCACCGCCCAGATAGTAAGTCAGGCGGTATTGGGCGCCGCTCTCCAGATCTTCAAAGGTCAGGTCCTGTACCCCGGCCTCCAGCCTCCCCTCCGCCAGGGGGACTCCCGGCGCCTGGGCCGAAACAAGGGCGTATTCCAGTTCCCCTTCCCGGGGGAGGTTCTGAACGTTCACCCGGATCCGGGCGGCGTCCTCCAGGATGGCAAGGGGGGAGGAGGTTACCGAAAAGGCCAGCAGGGCGGCCGCCAGCACCAGCCCGCCCAGGGCGGCAGCCGCCAGTTCCAGCCCGTTGGTCAGGGAGAGGGGAAACCCGCTTTTATAGTTCTTATTCAGGGGGCCCGAGCTGCGGCAGAATTCCTGTGCGTTCTGGTGCAGTTCCTGAAATGCTTCCCGGTCTTTCTCCTTCATTCCCGCTGCTTGCCCCCTTTCCCGGAATGGTGGGGCGGGTCTCTCTCCGCCCTTACTCAAGAATTCCCTACTATTTTATCTCCCGGGAAAAATCCCGTCAATGAAATTTTCGCCATAAAGTGTGCACATATTGCGGAATCAGGCAGGTCTCGCTCTCCGGGGCGGCTGCCTGCCCCAGGGGACTCGTATATTTTTCCAGATCCTGCAAAGAATAGGAATAGAAATCCCAAGCAAGGAGAGAAAGGCGTATGAAAGCAACCGGAATTGTCCGCCGCATTGACGAGCTGGGCCGGGTGGTCATCCCCAAGGAGATCCGCCGCACCCAGCATATTCGCCAGGGCACCCCCCTGGAGATCTTCACCACCGGGGACGGGGAGGTCATTTTTAAAAAGTATTCCCCCGTGGAGGAGCTGGAGCCCCTGGCCCAGCGGTATGTCCAGGTCCTCAACCGGAGCCTGGGGGCCCCCTGCCTGGTTTGTGACCGGGAACGGGTGGTGGCCGCCGCCGGGTCAGGAAAAAAGGAGCTGGAGGAAAAGCCTATCTCCTCCCGGCTGGAAGCCCTGCTGGAAAAACGGAACTTCTATACATGGCAGGGGGGCGACCGGGAGGCTGTCCCCCCCTGCCAGGGGACAACCCGCCAGGTGGCCGCCGCCGCCCCCATCCTGGCGGCGGGGGAGCTGGTGGGAGCGGTGGTAGCCCTTACCGATGATCCTCACCGCCCCTGCCCGGCGGATCATGCCAAGGCTGTCCAGGTGGCGGCGGGGTTCCTGGCCCGGCAGATGGAGGAATAACCAAAAGCCCGGGAGGGCCCTTTCCTCAGGGGAAGGGCCCTCCTTTTTCCTGCCCCCGGCGGGGAACAGACCGCCGGAGGGGTTGTTTGTGACCAAATTGTTAAACTTTGAATTTTTTCAAAGATTAACAATCAGGCCACAAACATACTCTCTGGCGGTCTATTCCCCGCCTGTTTCACTAAAAATGTTGGACCTTCCTCCGAGGAAAGCGCGCTCCCGGGCTGCTGCTTATTCCTCCATCTGCCGCGCCAGCA
>CALXEN010000064.1 GCA_944387325.1 uncultured Clostridia bacterium
CCAGGGAGGCGTGCTGGCAGGGGCGGAGGAATCCTCCGCCCGGAGCACGGTCACCTTGCAGGTGGCCACAGCGGCAGAACTGGAAGCTGTCAGAAGTGAAGTCGCTAAGGACAACACGGTGAACATCATCCTTACAGCAGATCTTAAGCTGGACCAGTGGGAAGGGCTGGGAACCGGGGAGCATCTCTTTACCGGAACCTTTGACGGCGGCGGCCATACGGTGACCATCAACGGGGGCAAAAGCCTTCTGGGGGCGGTCAGCGGGGCGACCGTTGAGGACGTCGTGGTGTTTGGATCTGTGCAGGATACGGCTTCCCTGGCGACCTATGCCGACAATTCCACCTTCACGGACTGCGGAAATGCAGCCCGGGTGACCGGTTCGGAGGGTGGGTATGCCTGCGGGCTGGTGTCCGGCTCGGCGGGGGTCAATACCTATACCCGCTGCTTCAACACCGGCATTGTGGAGGCAAAAAACGGTACCGTCTGCGGTATTGCCAGCGATAACCCCAAAAGCGGTATGACGCCCATTAACACTTCCGACAATACCTACAACTACTGCTATAACGCAGGGGCATTGACGGGGAGTACGGTCTATGCCATTGCTGAAGTGAGTTTGCCGGGAGTCTCGGCGACTGCAAACTATTCGGCAGTTGAGTCCACAGAAACAAGTAATTCTGTTGGCTATACAAAGATAACAGAAAAAGCTCTTTCCCAGGGAACGAATCCTTCAAATTGGGGAGCAGCAGAATGGCGGTACATAAACGGGATGTACCCCATGACCTCCCGCAGTGTGGTGACGGACGGGGACATTGCCGCCACCGCTGCCGCCTGGACGGAGGGGGAGAGTTTGTACCTTTTCTCCTTTGATGAAGGCGTCTGGAAAACAGATGACGGAAAAGAGATACAGTCGGGGACTGCCGTGTCTCTTCCCCAGGAGATCGTATTTGAATACCGGGGGTTAAAGCGGACGGTTAAACTGGATGGCGGCGAGACGGTACAGGCGCACCCCATTGATACAGCTTACCTGGGGACGAATTTTCAATCTGCAGATGGGACTTATCAGTCAGAAAAAACTTTGCCATTGACGTCTACTTACCTTTCCACCGGCAGCTGGTCCATGGTATCCGGCGAGAAGCCGGAAGGCCTTACATTGTTGGATGACCGTCTCAAGGGAACCATCACTGCCAGGCCGGATACCTATGAAGCTGTTTTTATGCTCCGGGATCCCAACACCCGGCAGTATGCTCTTCTGGAAGTCACCGTCACGGTGAATAAAGCCCAGGGCGGGATCACCTGTGCCGGTACGCAGACCAAAACCTTTACGGGAGAGGGCCAGCAGCCGGACTACACCCTGGCAGCCCATGCGGAACTGAAAGAGATCCAATACCAAGACCAGGCGGGAACGGCTGCACCGACCAATCAATCCCCCGTCAATGCGGGCACCTATACCGTTACAGTCTGCACCCAGGAAACGGAATATTATCTGGCTGCCCAGGCATCCTGTACCCTGACCATCCGGCCTTATGTTCTGGAGGCGGCCGACTTTGAACCGGTGGAATCCCAGCCCTGGACCGGGACGGCGGCAGAGCCGACGGTGACCCCCCGGACTTTGACGGACTGTGTTGCTCCGAACCCGGAAGATTATCAGGTATCCTATGACAACAACATTGGCCCCACCTACAAGGAGGGAGCAGCGGCCAAGGTGATTCTCCAGCCCACCGGCAACTACACCACCCAAGACAGCAGCCCCCTTGTACTTTATTTCCCCATCTACGTTGCGGATAAGGAGGTAACGCTGGCCGCCGGCCAGGGCTACACCCTGGGAACTGCCGGGACCAGCTGGACCCTCAACAATGAAAGCAACAAGGTGACCTACACAGGGGGAACCCTGTTCTATGTCCGGGACCCGGGCACATATACCTTCACACCTGCGGTATGAGAGGCGGTAGTATGAAAGGGATCAAAAAAATCGTCCGAATAGTGCTGGCAGCCCTGCTGACAGTGACCCTCTGCGCCCTGCCCGCCTATGCCGACGACCAGACAGCCACCGCCAGCGTCATGCGGTTGGAAATGACCGAAGGGGAGACCCAGGTGCGGAATGCCGCCGGCCGTGAGGTAACGGTGCGGGAGGGCGGAAGGCTGTACAGCGGATACGAGCTTACCACCCAGGAGGGATACGTCTGGATCAGCCTGGACCAGGACAAGCTCATCAAGCTGGACTGGGATACCCAGTTTACCGTAAAGAAAACAGGAAAAAATTACGAGATTTTGTTGGAATACGGCAGCATCTTTTTTGATGTGGAAAAACCTCTGGAGGAGGATGAGACCCTGGATATCCGGACCTCCACCCTTTCCACCGGCGTGCGGGGGACCATGGGAATGGTCACCTCCCAGCCCAAGTTCTCCCAGGGAAGCGAATCTCCCGAGAGACTGGTTACGGTGGAACTGCTGGAGGGCACCGTGACCCTGGCCTACTATCCTTTGGATGGGGGCCCCATCCAGACCCAGGAGCTTTCTGCCGGGACCCTGGCCACCCTGGTCAGCACCCAGCCGGGGAAGGGGGAGATCGCCTACCTGCCCCTGTCGGAATTGACCCTTACCCAGAGAACGGTCGGGGAGGCCCTGAAAGCCAACCCCTTTGCCCTGATGGAATTTGTCCGGGATGAGACATTGAGAGACCGGCTGTTGGAGACGGAGGCCCTGACGGAGGAAGAACTGAACCAGCTGCTGGAGCAGGCGGAAAGCCTGCTGAAGGAGAATAACCAGGCCGCAGCGGCAGAACGGCAGGAGGAGCAGGAGCGGTTTGACCAGGCGGTGGCCGGCCAGCCGGTGACCGACCCCGTGTTCGGCCCGGAACAGGAGGAACCTGTGCCCACCACCACCGTGCAGCCTACTGCCACACCGGGGCGGACACGCCCGGCGGCTGTTCCCACGCCCACACCTACCCCCACTCCTGTCCCCGTGGTGACCGCAGCTCCGGCTGCCGGGGATTCGGAGAGCGACAGCGATTCCAAGCCTGTCGCACCTACACCTACCCCCACCCCGAACAGAACCGTGACCTTTACTTACAATGGAGCATCCTTTGCCACTGTCACGGTCCTGTCGGGCCAGACTATCAAAGCACCCCTGATTCAGCCTACTGCCCAAGGGGCCTGGACCCTGGAGGGCACTGAATACGATTTCACCCAGCCGGTGGAGACCGATCTCACCCTGCTCTGGCAGGTTCATCCACCGAAGCAGCGACTAAGCCC
>CALXEN010000065.1 GCA_944387325.1 uncultured Clostridia bacterium
CCATCGGGGAACCGGCTCGCCAACTGTTCCCAGGCGGCACGGCCTGCGTTCTCCATCATTTGAATGTATAAAAGCCCGCTCTCATTGGCTGTCTGTTCAATGGCTTTCATTTGAATGGCGGTGACGATGTCCGTATTTTTCATAATCGGGTCCTCCTCTGGGTGTTCTGGCTGGTTTTATTCTACCAACTATTTTTCCAAAAGAAAAGCCTGCACCAGTTTAAAAACTGGTCCTCCCGGTTACAAACCGACAACTTTGCTCCGCTATAAAGAGATAACCGGGACCACCGGTCAGTTCCGGTCCAAAACTTTACAAAGGAGCCCATCATTATGAAAACCGCTTTTAAACTCAAGCTGGGAATTCTGACCCTGGCCGCTCTGGCCTTTACCGCCTGCGGTCAAGCCTCCACGCAGGAGTCAACCCCTGCCGGGGACAATACCCCCATCACCCATGTGGCCTACCATGATTTGGCTTCCAATGTGGTGGCGTCACCAGAGGGCGTATACGAAGTAGCCTGGCTCCGTCCTGGGGTATGCAATCTTCTCTACCTGGATGCAGCTTCCCGGGAAGAAATTTTTCTCTGTTCCAACCCCAGCTGTGACCACAGCACGGAAGCCTGCAGCTCCTACCTGGAAGTGGGGGAAAGCGGTTCCTCCTACAATATCTTCTTCACCAACGACCATCTCTATGCTCTCAGGAACATGGGCGATTCGGAATTGCCCTACATCCTGGAGATGGCACCGGACGGCACAGAGAGAAGAACCGTAGTGACCCTTCACAGCGGAGAGCGCTTTACGGGCAACATTTACGGCTATGGGAATGCCGTTCTTTGCGAAATCTCTGTTGTGGGCGAGGATAACTTCTCCCACGTTCAGCTGGAAAAAATCGATCTTGGATCCGGCAGCCGGGAGATGCTGTTCCGGTATCCGGGAGAGAAAGGTTCCTCCCTCTCTCTCCTGGGCGCAGCCGGGACCTGTTTGTATTATCTCGCTACCGACCAGGAGCAGTTGCAGTATTATGCGGTCGATCTCTCCCAGGGAAGTGCCGCTTTCCAAAATTGGCAGGATCATCCTGTGGGACCCGGCTTTGATGGAATCTCTCAATCTTGCAGTGTGCAGGAAGATTACTTCTGTTTCTTCGATACTGCTTCCAATACGGTGTCTTATGAGAACCTTCTTACCGGTGAGAAGGTTGATTTTCCCGCCCTGGAACTGGCTTCGGGCGATGCCATCAACGGTCTGGCCCATCTCTTTGAGGACCGGTTTGCTCTGGTGCTGTACAGCGCAGAACAAGGAAGCCGATTCGCCCTGCTGGATCCGGAGACCCACCAGCTGACCGGGGTAGAATATCCCATTGCAAAAAACGACAGCATCGACATTGTAGGGGAATATGAGGATTGGCTGATCTACCAGACACGCACCGCCGAAATGCCGCTGATCGACCAGGATAAAATAGAGCTTTCCGGTGAGGTCGCTTATTACAATGTCTATGGCATGGTGGAAAAGGAAAATTTCTGGAACGGGGCCATAGGCAGGGAGATTTCCTTCCCCGAGATGTAGAGGGATAAGTGGCCTTCATTTCGTTTGTCCCAAACCATGAGGGCTCTGCATCCCGATATCCCAACCATACTTAAAAATCGGCTTGCCAATTCGCCTGGAATCGGAAAGCCGATTTTTGTTCTTTTTTTCAGCACGCCGGCTTTTCTTTTTTTCTGGTTTATTCCCACTTTCCTCCCAGGATCAGATCCCGGAGGGTCTCCATGGACAGGTCCACCGAGGCGATCTCATCTGCACACCGCTTCCGCTCATCCCGGATGGTCTTTTCGTGCCGGATACTCTTTTTATATTTGATCTGGTGCTCCAGGGCAGCCCAGGAATCCATGACAATGGTTCGCAGCTGCACCTCCGCCGTGATCCCCGCCTCCAGCCCGTGGGAAAACCGCAGTATCAGGTGGAGGCTGCGGTACCCGTTTGGTTTGGGATGGGCGATATAATCTTTTTCTGCTTGGACCGAAAAGCCGTTCTGTACCTTCAGCCAGGACGCTATCTGATATACATCCTCCAGAAAGGAACAGACCACCCGAATCCCCACTCCGTCATGCATCTTTTCCAGAGCTGTGGAAGCGTCTGTTTCCAGACCCCGGAGCCGCAGCTTGGCCATCATGCTCTCGGGACGCTTGATCCTGGACTTGCAGTAGAGGATGGGTACCAGTCCATCCGGCCGGTCCTGGGCAGGATACCCCCGCACCAGATCCAGTAAGGTTTTCTCGGCAGATTGCAGGCGGGGCAGATCCTCCCCGTAATATTCTTGGTAGGTCATAGGTCAACTTTGCAAAGGTATTTTGTGAGGGCTTGCCGCCCGAATCAAGGCTTGTGTCTCGTTTTTCCGGGATGCCGGGCACCTCAAGGCTGTTTCCGCTCCCGATTCATGCCGGGATCCCTGCTCCCGCCGCCCATCCGGCCCGGATCGCTCTCGGAGCCGTCATTGGTGGTAACATGGCCGCCGTTGTTGGTATAGCTGCCGTCGCAGTCCAGGGCGGTATCGTTGCTCCCGTTGCAGGTCAGGTCCAGAGTTCCGCCGTTGATGGTGAGATCTCCGTTGGAATCGATGCTGTCCCCGCCGGAGACAATGGTGATGGTCCCGCCCTCAATAGTGATAAAGCTCTCGGAGTCTGCGGAGAACTGGTCCTGTCCCGGACGCCCTCCGCCAAAACCGGAGCTGTCCGCTCCTCCGGCGGCGTTGATGCCATCATCCTGGGAGGAGATGGCAAAGGTCCCCCCATGGATAGTGACGGAAAGACCTTCAATCCCCTCATAGCAGTAGGAGAGGATGAAACTACCATCCTGAATGATGACTGCGCCATCCGAGCGGATCCCGTCGTCCCCGGTTTCGATCTGGAACTGGCCGCCGGTGATAACGATATTTCCCCCCGCATGGATGGAATCGTCCTCCGTGTCGGTGACAAAGCTGCCCCCGGCAATGGTGATGGGACCGTCCGACTTCAGGCCCTTGGTGCTCACGGAATTCTCCTCTCCCCGGTCGTCGGTCATGGTCACACTGGCACTTCCCTGCCCTGTATAGAGGGTGAAGGAACCGTCCTGAATCTGGAGGTAAGCGGCAGCGCTGATGCCGTCCCCCGCCGCCTGAATGTCAAACGTTCCACCCGCAATATACAGGTAACCCAGGTCGGGGTCATCGGCATTTTCACCGTGGATGCCGTCCTTGCCGGCGGTGATCTGGTAGCTTCCGCCAGCGATCCGGACACTGTCTTTCCCGGAAAGGCCGTGGCCGGCAGCCGTGATGATATAGGTCCCGCTGGTCAGGACCAGGTCATCCTTGGAGACCACCCCGTGGCCCTGGGCGGCAGTAATGGTCAGTGTTCCCGCCCCGTTGAGGGTCAGGTCCGACTTTGAAAATAGGGCAGCATCAATATTATTGTCATCTACCTGCAGGTACTCGCCCCCGTTGGCCAGAGTATTCCGGGAGCCCAGTGCGGTGGTGACAAATACCTTGTCCGCTTCCCGCACATAGAGGGCCGCCGAGGTGGAGTTGGTGATCTCCGCCCCGTCCAGGACCAGTTGGACCTTGTCCGAATCGGAGGCATCCACCAGGATCATCCCATCCTCCAGGGTGCCGGAAAGAATATAGGTTCCTTCCTCTGTGATGGTAACAGTGGAGCCGTCGATCTCCACCCCTTCGGAATCACAGGAGGCGGTATCGCCTCTAAGGGTAATGACTGCAACAGCGGAGATGTCATAATCGGTTTTCATATCTCGGTCGGTAAACATCTCGGAATCATCCCCCGCAAGCTCTGTGTCTGCCGTTTCCACAGCGGCGTGTTCCTGCGCTGACTGAGTCTGTCCGTTGGACTGGGAGTCTTCCCACTGAGCGCACCCGGAAAGGGCCAGTGTCAGGGCCAGCAGCAGGGAGAGTCCTGCCCGTTTCTTCATGATATTTTTCCTCCTTTTGATAGATTTCCGGGTGCCGAACGGAGCCATACCAGACTAAAGGCTGCCGCCAGCGCCACTCTGGTGTCCACATTTCCCTCGACCTCCAGATGACTATCGCAGACTACCGCCGACAAAATGGCCGGGGGGCGGCAGCAAATCTCTTACTGTACCGGATGCGGTACACATAGATACCATGTCAGGATAAGCCCAACGAGGGAGTTGTTTTCCTCTCAGAGAAGAAAATTCTCCAGTGGGATGCCCCCGGTCAGGTCCGAGTTGAACACGCCCTAAAAATGGTCTGCAACTATATAATACACTCCATTGGCTTTCCTTTCTAGCCTTAGCTGCCAGGTAAGGGTGGGCCAGTCCATACAAAGTTCCGTCCGGAAGGG
>CALXEN010000066.1 GCA_944387325.1 uncultured Clostridia bacterium
ACTTCCCCGGGGTCTTTTTCACCACCAGCCTGACCAGAATATCCCGGTCGGGCTGGGCCTTGGCGAACTCCTCCAGGGAAACGGTCCCCGCCTTGTACAGCTCCACCTGGCAGTCCAGGGAGAGAAAGAAGGTGAGCAGGTCGGAGAATCCGAACCGGCTGAAAATGCTTCCTCCCACCGTGGCCAGGTTCCGGAACTGGACCCCCACGATATCCCGGACGCTGGCGGCGGCTGCTCCCCGGGTGTAGGCATTGAATCCGGGGTGCTGTTCCAGCTGGCGGAGGGTGACCATGGCCCCGATCCGGAACTCCCGGTCAGTTTCTGCAATGGTATCCAGCCCCAGGCCGGACAGGTCGCTGGCGGTGTTCACCGCCCGATTAGACATTTTCATCCAGACCATCCCTCCCACCAGCCGGTTGGCCTTGGACTGGTTGAGGGTCCAGGCCTCCTCCAGGCTGGCGGGGCGGATGTATTTTTGTATGGTCATCATAGGCAGAGGTTCCCCCTTTGTCTTGCAAAATGACAGAATCCTTCTATTATAAAGAAATTATATCATAGATTCCCTTGTAATAAAACCGGGAATCTGGTAGAATCGTTGTAGTTTTAAAACTACAACGCAAAGGAGATTTTCCCATGAAACGTATTCTTTCCTTCATCCTGGCTCTGGCCCTGGCAGTGTCCCTCACCGCCTGCGGCGCTGCCCAGGAGGAGACTTTGGAATCCACTTCCGCCCCGGTCACCGAGACGGCGGAGCCCTCTGTGGAAGCCGCCGGCGAGGCGGTCAGCTATCCCCTTACCGTGGTGGACCAGGGAGGCCGTGAGGTCACCATTGAGTCCGAGCCCCAGACCGTGGTCAGCGGGTATTACATTTCCACCAGCCTGCTTCTGGCCCTGGGCCAGGGGGACAAGCTGGTGGGGGTGGAAGCCAAGGCCGACACCCGGGACATCTACCGTCTGGCCGCCCCGGAGATCATGGACCTGCCCAGCGTAGGCTCCGCCAAGGAGTTTGACCTGGAGGGCTGCGCCGCCCTGGAGCCGGACCTGGTCATCCTCCCCCTGAAGCTGGCCGACGCCGCCGATTCCCTGGCCGAACTGGGGATCCCCGCCATCCTGGTCAACCCGGAGAGCCAGGCCCTCCTGGACGAGGCCCGGGGCCTGGTGGCCCAGTGCCTCAACTGCACCGACGCTGCCCAGGCTCTGGCTGACTTTACCGCCAACCAGGAAGGGGTGCTGGCCACCGCCCTGGAGGGGGCCGAAGCCCCCACCGTCTACCTGGCGGGGAACTCCTCCCTTCTCTCCACTGCGGGAGGCGCCATGTACCAGAGCGATCTCATCTCCATGGCCGGAGGCCAGAACGTGGCCCAGGACCTGGAGGACAGCTACTGGGTGGAGGTAAGCTATGAGCAGCTGCTGGCCTGGGAGCCCCAGGTGATCCTGCTGGCCTCTGACGCCCAGTACACCGTGGAGGATGTTCTGGCGGACGAGAACCTGGCCGACTGCACCGCCGTACAGAACGGGGCAGTCTACCAGATGCCCAGCAAGGCCGAGGCCTGGGACAGCCCGGTGCCCGGGGGGATCCTGGGGGCCGTCTGGCTGGCAGGGCAGCTCCATCCCGACCGTATGTCCGCCCCGCAGGTGGAGGACATCATCGAGGAGTTCTACCAGACCTTCTACGGGTTCAGCTATGCCCAGGCATAAAAAATTTCTGGCTGCCGCAGCTCTGGCCGCTTTGGCGGTGCTGGCTGCGGCCAGCTTGTTTGTGGGGAAATATCCCCTGACCCTCTCCGGCATCCTGTCCGGGGAGGCCATGCAGGTCCGGGTCTTCTGGACCCTCCGGTTCTCCCGCACCCTGCTGGGGGTGATGGGGGGCTTCTGCCTGGGGGTGACCGGGTTTGTGTTCCAGACGGTGTTCCGGAACCCTCTGGCCTCCCCCGACGTCATCGGGGTGGCCTCCGGGGCCAGCGCCGGGGCGGCCTTTGGCATCCTCTTCCTGTCCGGGGCCGCCGCCGTCACCCTGGCCGCCTTCGGGGGAGCGCTGGGGGCGGTGGTCCTCTGCCTGGCCCTGGCACGGCTGGACCCCACCGGGCGGAACAGCACCATCGTGTTGTCCGGCATTGCGGTCCATGCCCTGGCCCAGACGGTCCTTATGGCTCTGAAACTCACCGCCGACCCGGAAAAGCAGCTGGCTTCCATTGAATACTGGATCATGGGGAGCCTCAACGGGGTGAGCCTGAATCAAATGGGCCCCGCCCTGGTCCTGCTCCCCCTCTGCTGTCTGGGGCTGGGGCTCCTCCACCGGCAGACCCTTCTTCTGGCCCTGGAGGAATCGGAGGCCCGGATGCTGGGGGCGGCGGTGGTTCGGCTCCGGCTGGGGATCCTCCTCCTGGCCACCCTGGGGGTGGCGGCCACCATCAGCCTTACGGGGCTCATCAGCTTTGTGGGGCTTCTGGCTCCCCACGCCGCCCGGCTCCTGACCCGGGACAGCCGCACCGGCACCCTGCTCCTCAGCGGGCTGCTGGGGGGCTGTATCCTGGTGGGGGCGGATCTGCTGGCCCGGAGCGTGGGCCCCACCGAGCTGCCGGTGAGCCTTTTCACCAGCCTGCTGGGTGCCCCCTTCCTCCTCTGGCTGGTCTACAAAGGAGGGCGGGAATCATGAGCTTTTTCACCGCTTCTCACATTACCGCCGGATACGGGCGGAAAACTGTCCTCCGGGATATCTCCTTCACCCTGGAAGGGGGGGTCCTCACCGGGCTGCTGGGGGCCAACGGCAGCGGCAAGACCACCCTCCTGAAAGCCCTCTGCGGCATCCTTCCTCACGGGGGGAGCTGCACCCTGGAGGGGAACGCCCTGGAAGGGCTCTCCCCCCGGCAGCTGGGGGCCCGGTGCGGGTCCATTCCCCAGCGCTCGGGGCTTTCCCTCCCCCTCCCGGTGGAGGAGGTGGTCCTCATGGGGTTCGATGCCCGGCTGGGGCTCCTCCAGCGGCCCGGACCCCGG
>CALXEN010000067.1 GCA_944387325.1 uncultured Clostridia bacterium
ACAGGGAAGGAACCTGCCCGGCGGCCCCGCCCCCGAACAGGTAAAGGCCCAGATCGCCAGCGCCCGGAAAACCCTGGCCGCCCTGAAGGAGGAAGCCCATGTATAAGGTATTTGTAGACGGCAGCGCCGGGACCACCGGCCTGCGGATTCTGGAACGGCTGGCCGCCCGGGAGGACATCCAGCTTCTCACCATTTCGGAGGAGGACCGGAAGGTGGTGGAAAAGCGGGCGGAGAAAATCAACGCCGCCGACCTGGCTTTCCTCTGCCTTCCCGATGCCGCCGCCAAGGAGGTCATGCCCCTGGTGGACCCCAATGTGCGGGTGCTGGATACCTCCACCGCCCACCGGACCAATTCCCAGTGGGTCTACGGCCTGCCCGAGCGGAAGGGCAAGAGGGAGGCCAGCCGCCAGTCCGCCCGGGTGGCGGTGCCCGGCTGCTACGCCACCGGGTTTATCACCCTGGCCGCCCCCCTGGTGGAGCTGGGGCTGCTGGCCCCGGACTATCCCCTGGTTTGTCAGGGACTGTCCGGGTACTCCGGCGCCGGGAAAAGCGGCATCGCCCAGTACCAGGACCCGGACCGGGACATCGCCTTTGAGAGCCCCCGGCCCTACGGTCTGACCCAGGGTCACAAGCACCTGCCCGAGATGGTGGCGGTGTCGGGGCTGACCCGCACTCCCCTCTTCTGCCCGGTGGTGGATGACTACTACTGCGGCATGGAGGTGACCCTGCCCCTCCACCTGGACCTGGTGGGCCGCACCGGCCAGGAACTGGCCCAGGCTCTGGCGGAGTATTACGCCGGGGAACCCCTGATCACCGTCCATCCCCTGGGGGAGACCCCCGCCTTCCTTCCCGCCAACGGGAAGGCAAACAAGGATGACCTGGAGATCTTCACCACCCTTTCGGCGGACGGGGAGCGGATGCTTCTCATCAGCCGGTTTGACAACCTGGGGAAGGGAAGCTCGGGAGCTGCCATCCAGTGCATGAACCTGATGCTGGGGACCCCTGAGACCCAGGGGCTGGACCTGTAAATCAAAATCAAGTGGGAGAGAGAAAGAAATGAAGGAAATTCAGGGCGGCATCTGCGCCGCAGAGGGATATAAGGCCGCAGGGGTACACTGCGGGATTCGGAAAAACCACACCAAGGCCGACCTGGCCCTGGTGTACAGCGAAGTCCGGGCCGCCGGGGCCGCCTGCTACACCACCAACAAGGTGTTCGGGGCCCCCATTGTCATTGACCGGAAACATCTGGCGGACGGGTACGCCCAGGCCATTGTGGTGAACAGCGGCAACGCCAACACCTGCGCCCCCGGAGGGGAGCAGCTGGCCCTGGACGTCTGCGGACTGGTAGCCAGGGAGCTGAACATTCCCGCCGGGGATGTTCTCCCCTCCTCCACCGGGGTCATCGGTCAGGCCATGAGCCTGGAGCCCTTCGCCGCCGGGGTGCCCGCCCCCGCCAAGGCGCTGAACCACAGCGCCGCTGCCGCCCACGACGCCGCCACCGCCATTATGACAACCGACACCCGCTCCAAGGAGTACGCCCTGGAGTTCACCCTGGGGGGAAAGACCTGCCGCCTGGGAGCCATGGCCAAGGGGAGCGGGATGATCCATCCCAATATGGCCACCATGCTCCTCTTCATGACCACCGACGCCGCCGTTTCCCCCGCCGTCCTCCAGCAGGCTTTGAGCCAGGTGGTGCCCGCCACCTTCAACCAGATCAGCGTGGACGGGGACACCTCCACCAACGACACCGTCATCCTGCTGGCCAACGGTCTGGCGGGGGACGCCCCGGTGGAGGCCGGCACCGCCGACTACGACACCTTTGTCGCCGCCCTTACCGCCGTGGCGGAACATCTCTGCCGGGAGCTGGCCGGGGACGGGGAAGGGGCCACCAAGCTGCTGGAATGCCAGGTGGTGAACGCCCCCACCCTGGAGGTGGCCCGGGCGGTGAGTCGGTCGGTGATCTGCTCCAGCCTCTTCAAGGCCGCCATGTTCGGGGCCGACGCCAACTGGGGCCGGATCCTCTGCGCCATCGGGTACACCCCCGGGGACTTTGACATCAGCAGGGTCAAGGTATGGCTGTCCAGCGCCGCCGGGGAGGTCTTTGTCTGCGAGAACGCCCGGCACCATGAGTACAGTGAGGAGTTCGCCGCCCAGGTGCTGGCCGAGAAGGAGATCACCATCCGGGTGGATATGGGGAGCGGTTCCCAGAGCGCCAAGGCCTGGGGCTGCGACCTGACCTACGATTACGTCAAGATCAACGGAGACTACCGCACCTGAGAAGGGGCATCAAGGAGGAAGGATCATGAAGAATCAGGAGATGGCGCTCCTCTTCAGCGAGGCAACGCCCTACATCCAGAAATATCACGGAAAGACCATCGTCATCAAATACGGCGGCAATGCCATGATCAACGAGGAGTTGAAAAACGCCGTCATGAACGACCTGGTCACCCTGACCCTGCTGGGGGTCCGGGTGGTGCTGGTCCACGGAGGCGGCCCCGCCATCAACACCATGCTGAAAAAGGTGGGGGTAGAGTCCAAGTTCATCGGAGGATTGCGGTACACCGACGAGCCCACCATGGAGATCGTCCAGCAGGTGCTGGCCGGCCAGGTGAACAAGGATCTGGTGGCCCTCCTCCGGGGCCGTGGGGTAGGCCTCTGCGGCATGGACGGCCACACCATCATGTGCCACAAGCTGGAAGGGGACACCGACCTGGGCCTGGTGGGGGAGATCGATCGGGTGAACACCCACCTCATTGACAACCTGCTGGACGACGGGTATATCCCCGTCATCGCCACGGTGGGGATGGATGCTGGCGGCACCGCCTACAACATCAACGCCGACACCGCCGCCGCCCAGATCGCCATTGCCCTGAAGGCGGAAAAACTGGTGAGCATGACCGACATTGCCGGGCTGCTCCTGGACAAGGAGGACGAATCCACCCTCATCCCCGCTGTGGAGGTATCCGAGATCGAGGGGTACATGAAGCAGGGAGTCATCTCGGGGGGGATGGTGCCCAAGATCCAGGGAATGGCGGACGCCCTCTACCAGGGAGTCAAGGAGGCCAGCATCATCGATGGCCGGGTCCTCCACTCCATCCTGCTGGAGATCTTCTCCGACCGGGGGAGCGGCACCCTGTTCTATCGTCGGGGCGTGCGCCACGGCAGCTAAGGAGGGAATGGTTCCATGAATACAGAAAAAGTGATAAAACGGGACGACAAGTATGTGGCCCACACCTACGGCCGCAGTCCCCTGGTGCTGGAAAAGGGCCAGGGGATGGTGGCCTGGGACCCGGAAGGCCGGGAGTACCTGGATTTCACCAGCGGCATCGGGGTCACCAGCCTGGGCTACTGCCATCCTGACTGGGTAGCCGCCGTGGAGAAGCAGCTGGAGCTGCTGCCCCACACCAGCAACCTGTACTACACCGCCCCTTGCGGCAAGCTGGCCAAGAAGATCTGCAAGATCACCGGGCTGGACAAGGTATTCTTTGCTAACTCCGGGGCCGAGGCCAACGAGGGGGCCATCAAGGCCGCCCGGAAATACAGCGTGGATGTGTACGGGCCCCGCCGGTCCACCATCGTCACCCTGAACAACAGCTTCCACGGCCGGACCCTGGCCACCCTTACTGCCACCGGCCAGGAAGTGTTCCACCAGGATTTCGGGCCCTTCAACGACGGGTTCCGGTACGTTCCCGCCAACGACTTTGAGGCCCTGAAGAACGCTCTGGACGACACCGTCTGCGCCGTGCTCTTTGAATGTGTCCAGGGGGAGGGCGGGGTCATGGCCCTCGAGCCCGCCTTTGTACACAATATGGTGAACTACTGCCGCCAGCACGACATCCTTCTGGTGGCGGACGAGGTCCAGACCGGAGCCGGCCGCACCGGCACCTTCCTGGCCTGCGAGCATTACGGCTTCACCCCTGACATTGCCACCCTGCCCAAGGGGCTGCGGGGCGGCCTGCCCATCGGGGCCGTAGTCATGGCCGAGAAGGTGGCCCAGCACATGGGCCCCGGCAGCCATGGCAGCACCTTCGGAGGGAACCCGGTAGTCTGCGCCGGGGCCATTGCCGTCATGGAAAAGCTGGAGGACCACGAGTTCATGCTGAATGTGTCCGACCGGGCCGCCCAGCTCCGGGCCGGGCTGGCCGCCCTGCCCCATGTGACCCAG
>CALXEN010000068.1 GCA_944387325.1 uncultured Clostridia bacterium
CGGACAAGGGGGCCTCGCGGCCCGGTATGGACGGAGTGGCTTTCTGATAAAAGGGCTGGGCGTGGAAATGGGTCTGCAGAACCTGGGACGGCCCTCCGTAGGGTACGTCTGTGCTGTGGGGAATATCCGGGAATACCACCAGGTACTCCCCCGGGGCCACCTCATATTCCCGCCCCTGGATGGTGATCACCACGCGGCCGGTGCGGCAGAGCAGCAGTTCAACCGTGCGGTGCAGATGGGTGGAGAAATGGAAGCGATCCGGAAAGGTCGTGGAAATCACGTTGTCTACCAGTACTTGCGGGGCGGCAGCAGAAGATCCGACTTGACTCATAGACACCTTCTCCTCTCTTCAGAATATCCGCCGGTTTCAAGCCGGTTAAATGCTTGTGGGCATTATAACATGTTTTTAGGCCGGTCACAAGCTGTATTTTGTGCATCTATTCCAGGTCCAGGGCGGTATATGTCCGCATTTTAACTACATATTTTTTCATTTTGTGTTTCTTCTTTTGATGTATTGTTATTTTGACTAAACGGATCCGTTGTTTTTTGGTCCTTTTGTAAGAATCGTTAAAATTTGTTCCCAAATATATAAATTCATGCTAAAGTGTACTTTTTCCTGAAAGTATTTGCAGGAAAATATAGATATACTGTGAACAGAAGGCCGGTGATCCAAGTCCTGGGCGCCGCCGGCGTTTGTCTGTACCGGGCTGTACAGACCGCGATACCGCTCCTGGAGATTGGCCCGCTCCGAAAAGAAGGGCAGGGCCTTGCAACCCCTGCCGGAGTACTCTTGCAACAAAATTTTTATGGAGGTTTGCGGAATGAAATTCAAGAAGACACTGGCACTGATCCTCGCTCTCGTGATGACCGCTTCCCTGCTGGCCGGCTGCGGCAACAGCAACAACGGCGATGACAGCGACACCACCGAGACCATTCAGGTTGCCGCTCTGGCGTCCGCCTACGAGGAGACCTATCCCGGCATGTGGAAGGAAGTGTGTGAGGCGTTCACCGACGAAACCGGCATCCAGGTGGAGCTCATCACCGACAAGAACCTGGAGGATGTGATCGGCCCCACCATGAAGGCCGGCGACTTCCCTGACTTCATCCACCTGTCCACCGGTCGTGAGGACGCTCTGACCGAGTCCTTCATCAAGGACCAGGGCATCGAGGAGGTCACCGACGTTCTGTCCATGACCATCCCCGGCGAGACCGGCACTGTGGGTGACAAGATCATGGATGGTTTCACTGATTCCACCGTGACCAACCCCTACGGCGACGGCAAGACCTACTTCGCCCCCATGTTCTATTCTCCCTGCGGCCTGTTCTACAATGCCGGTCTCTTCACTGAGAAGGGCTGGGAGGTTCCCAGCACCTGGGATGAAATGTGGGAGCTGGGCGACAAGGCCAAGGCTGAGGGCATCTATCTGTTTGCTTACCCCACCCACGGTTACCTGCAGGAGTTCATGTTCGCCCTGATTTACGCTGTGGGCGGTGCCGACTTCTTCAACCAGGTCACCAGCTATGAAGAGGGCGTCTGGGAGAGTGCCGAGGGCAAGCAGGTCCTGGACATCATGGCCAAGCTGGCTACTTACACCGATCCTGTTGTTCCCTCTCAGGACAACAATCAGGACTTCACCAAGAATCAGCAGCTGATCCTGGACAACAAGGCCCTCTTTATGCCCAACGGCACCTGGGTTGTGGGCGAGATGGCCGAGGCTCCCCGGGCCGACGGCTTTGAGTGGGGCTTCACCGCGATCCCCGCTGTAACTGAGGGCGGCGACGCCTACGGCGTGGCCTGGATTGAGCAGGCCTGGATCCCCGCTGCCGCTGAGCACAAGGATGCTGCCAAGCAGTTCATGGCCTTCCTGTACAGCGACACCGCCGCTGACATCTTCGCCAAGGGCGGCGCCATCCAGCCCATTACCGGCATCACCGACGGTATGACCGGCGACAACGCTCTGTTCTATTCTATCTATGACAACGGCGCCAAGCCCGCCATGGGCAGCTGGGCCGCCACCAACCCGGTTGAGGGCGTGGCCATTGTGGAGACCCTCTGCGGCTCCGTCAGCAGCCTGGTATCCGGCACCATGACCCAGGAGGAGTGGACCGCTGAGCTGATCCGGGTCACCGACCTCCTCCGCGAGAACAAGATCTAACCTATGTTTTGCGCCTCTGCCGGCGGGCCCCCCGCCGGCAGAGGGCTGCCAAAGGAACGGTGGGCAAATGCTGTCCACCGTTTCTTTTTCCATTTGCCGTACGGCACTGTATGTTTTAGAAAGGAGATGAGCATGTGGAAAAACGAAAGGGACGCGGCCGCTTTCTCTTTCTGTGTATCGCACCTGCCACTATTTTGTTCCTGATCTTTATGGTCATTCCCACGCTGAATGTGTTCCGGATGTCTCTCTATAAACGGAGCGCCTATTCCCCCACGGAAACCTTTGTGGGGCTGGAGAACTTCACCAAGCTGATGCAGGACTCCAACTTCATTCTCTCCATGCAGAACACCATTTTGCTGATTGTAGTGGTCACCATTGTGACCTTTGCTTTCGCCCTTGTCTTTGCCGGAATCCTCACCAGAGAGAAGCTGAAGGGACAGAACTTCTTCCGCATCATTTTCTATATCCCCAACATCCTCTCTGTGGTGGTCATTTCCGCCATTTTCTCCGCCATCTACGATCCCACCAACGGCATGCTCAACAGCCTTCTGTCTATGCTCTCCGGCAAAACCATCACCACCGCCTGGAAGGGTGAGAATCTGGTAGTGCTGAGCATCATCATTGCCATGATCTGGCAGGCTATCGGCTATTATATGGTCATGTATATGGCCTCCATGGCCAGCGTGCCTATGAGCCTCTATGAGTCCGCAGGTCTGGACGGTGCGGGCCGCATCAAGCAGTTCTTCCAGGTCACCATTCCCCTGATCTGGACCAACATCCGCACCACTCTGACCTTCTTCATCATCTCCAGCATCAATATGGCCTTCCTGTTTGTCAAGGCCATGACCGGCGGCGGCCCCAACGGTGCGTCCGAGGTGGCCCTGTCCTATATGTATAAGCAGGCTTACACCAACTCCGTCTATGGCTACGGCATGGCCATCGGCGCCCTGGTGTTCATCTTCTCCTTCGTGCTCTCCGCCCTGGTGAACAAGGTCACCCAGCGGGAGCCTCTGGAGCTCTAAGGAGGTGCCCAGAATGGATCAAACAAAAACCCACAGCTCCGGTGAGCGGATCGTCAAGATCTCTATCTATGTCGCCCTGATCACTCTGGCCATCACCATCATCGTCCCGGTGGCCTGGGTATTCATGGCCTCCATCAAGGAAAACAGCGAATTTTACGGCAACCCCTGGACCCTGCCCCTGGGGTTCCACTGGCAGAACTTCACGGACGCCTGGACCAAGGCCCGGATGGGCGACTACATGCTCAACTCCGTGGTGGTCACGGCGCTGGCCCTGGCCATTCTGCTGATTGTGGCGCTGCCCGCGGCCTACGCCATCTCCCGGTTCAAGTTCCGGTGCCGCAGCGTTCTGAGCGTAGGCT
>CALXEN010000069.1 GCA_944387325.1 uncultured Clostridia bacterium
CTGTTCCCGCTCCTCCACCAGCCGGAGAAATTCTCCCGGCAGGGGATGGCCTGCGGCAATGGCGGGGAGCATTTCCCGGATCACCTGGCCGGGGGTATCCCCCGACAGATGGGGAAAGAAGAGCTGGGGAGAAAAGAATCCCAGCACCCGGCTCTCCTGCTCCAGGGTGGAACCTACCTTGTTCAGGTCGCTGGCGTCGATGAGGGGATGGACCTGAAGCACCGGCTTGGAACAGGGCAGCCGGAGGGGAATGGTGGTAAGAATGTAATCCGCTTCCTCCAGATCCCGGGAAGTGACGGTGCCGGGGTCTGCCACCTGGATGGAACTTACGTAGTTCCTGAATCTCCGGCCATACTCGTACTTCAGCAGCTGGCTGGTGCCGGCCCCTGTGGCGCAGATGATGAGAAGCCGCTTTTTCTCGGGTCCGTTCTTCATCCGCTCCAGGGCCAGGTTGATGTGAAGGGCCAGGTAGGCGATCTCGTCATCGCTCAGTTCCCGGCCATAGTGGCGCTGGATCACCTCGTTCACGCAGGACTGGGTGATGAGGAAGGCCAGCTGGAACCGCTGGAGGATGTCCTGTAAAATGGGATTTTCCAGATTCAGCTCATACCGCAGCCGCACATCCAGGGAGACCAGGTGAAGGCTCAGGGCCATGATCAGGTCAAAGTCGCTCCGCAGGTCCAGGCAGTACCGCTGGTATATCTGGTTCAGGATTTCGGCTACCAGGACATTGATCTCCTTGCTGATCTCGTAGCTGTCGGCCTGGGCCGGCAGAGGCATGGTGCCCTTGGCTGCCAGGTGGATAGTCATGTACCCTAGCTCCGACTGGGGGATGGACAGATGCAGCCTTTCCTCCAGCAGCTGCCCGATCCGGCAGGCTGCCTGGTATTCCGGCCGCTGCCGAAGCCCCTCCAGCTGTTGGGGTTCCAGCACGATCTCCTTGTTCTGCCGGATCCGGGTCAGGGCTACATACAGGTGGGAGACCAGATTCTCAAACCCGAAGTTGGTCAGGTTCAGCTTCTCTTCCCGGCGGACCTGCTCCAGCACCTCCAACACCGTGGCCAGGAGGGTGTCGTACTCCCTGGCGGTGGCCAGACTCAACTCCTGCTTGGTAATGTAATCTGCAATGCAGATCCGGATGTCATACTCGTCCCCCACGATCCGCATCCCATGGTTGGGCTTGCTCTCAAAAACCAGATTCCGCTTGGCCAGCAGCTGGCGGACTACTTTCAGCTCCCGGTTCAGGGAGGAGCGAGAAAGATAGAGGCGGTCCTCCAGCTCCTCCATCTTTACATAACGGTCCAGGTTGGAGAGAAAAATATGAAGGATCTGGATGATCCGCTGGCCGCTCTCATCTCCGGCTTCCGGAGCGTCCGACTCTTCCAGCTGGTCCAGAAACGCCCGGAACCGCTCAGGGTCCCGGATCTCCAGCTCGTAGCCAACCTTGGGTCGTGAGATGAGGGCGGCGCCCTCATGCTCCAGCCGGACCCGCAGGGATTTCAGGGTGTTTCGGACGGTTTTTTCACTGGTGTGGAGGGAAAGGGCCAACCGTTCTGCCGTACTGTTTTTTTTCTCCAGCAGGAGCTTTAAGATGTTCCGACTTCGTGCATCCATTTCCCTGTATCCTCCTTGCACTTTCAGTCTACCACGGTCCCGGAGACCGCTCCATTTCAACAATTTCCGGATATAATATGGAATACCAGCAGATTGCTGTATAATTGCCATATAAAACGCATCAATTTTACCAAAAAACAGGGAGTTGCGCCAAGATATAAAGGAAGGAAAAAACTGGACTGTTCCCTCAACGGCCCCGGTCCCGGGCTTGACAGAAGAGGGAAAGGGATGATACTGTCATAAGAAAAAGACAGTGCTGAAACCGCTCCCAGGAAAGGAGGCATCGTCATGACCGGCATAGAATTATCCATCCTTCAATTTATCCAGGAGAACCTCCGCAGTCCCTTGCTGGACAAGCTGGTCCCCCTCATCACCCGGCTGGGGGACGGGGGGCTGCTCTGGATCCTTTTAGCGGTGGGGCTCCTGCTCTACCCCAAGACCCGGTGGGTGGGGGCGGCGGTAGCCCTCTCCCTGGTGCTGGAGGCAACCGCCTGCAACCTGATCTTGAAGCCCCTGGTGGCCAGGACCCGGCCCTTCGACCTGGTGGAGATCCAGCTGCTCATCCCAAAACCGGGGGATTTCTCCTTCCCTTCAGGGCATACGGGGGCTTCCTTTGCGGTCATCGGGGGGCTCTACTGGGCCAAAAGCCGGCTCTGGATCCCGGCGGCGGTGGCGGGCGCCCTCATCGCCCTCTCCCGGCTCTACCTCCACGTCCATTTTCCCACCGACGTAGGGGTGGGGATCCTTCTGGGCCTGGCCTCCGGCTGGGCCGCCAACCGGCTGCTCCGGGCGGCCCGGAACAAATGGGGCCGGAAACTGTAATGAAAAAGAAAAGGCAGACCAGGCGCACAATGCCCGGTCTGCCTTCTTTCCTATTTGAATGTAAAAGGAAAAACTCATTCCGCTACCGCCAGCTGTTCAATGGACTGCCCCGCCTGCCACTGGCGAAGGTAGGTCCGGCTGCAGCTCTCATACTTTTCAAAGGTGACCCTGGCGGCATCCTCGTCCCCATACACCTTCCAGCAGCCCACACATTTGTGGTTGCGGGCCCGGTTTTGAATAAAGCCCGCCACATCCTCCGGGGGATAGCTTAAAAACAGCCCGATCTCATGGGGGAATTCCTGCTGGGAGGCCAGACGCCGGATGAGTTGGACCAGGCAGCCGCCGTATCCCTGGGGCGTGTACCCACGGGCCGAAAGAAGCTCCCGGGCCCGCTCCCGGGTGAGATCCCACTCCAGGGCGGCCGGGCGGTAGGCATAGATGAGAGCCCGCCCCTCCCGCACCCGAAGAGGGAGGACCCGGATCCCCCGGGGCACCAGACGCCGGTTCAGCCGGCGCAGCTCCCGGGTCAGCTCCTTTTGGCTGGCGCAGGGACAGGAAAAAAGGTTCCCCGTCTTGATCCCCGCCAGGGTAGGGGAACAGTGGCGAATCAGCAGTTCCTCGGACATAGCCAACATCCTTTCGTGATTTTATAAGGGGGCCTCCCGGGCGGTATCCCCGTAAGCCC
>CALXEN010000070.1 GCA_944387325.1 uncultured Clostridia bacterium
TGATGTCCTGCCCCTTCTTGCTGTCCAGGGCTTTTGCCAGCAGGGCCGCCAGTTCATAGGAATTCATCCGGTCTGCTCCTTTCTTGTGTTTGATACAATATTATCCTCGTTGGGTCAAATGATTGCCGGAACATACGGCAGGTATATCATCTGTTTGGAAGAAATTCAGGCCGCATTGCCTGTAGTCAAGCTCTCCTCTCCCCCTGCGGTGGAATTGCTTCCACCCTGGGTGGCATCGGAACCGCCGGAAGCCGTGCCGCCGTTTGAACCATCCGCCGGAATGACAGGATCACCAGGGACGACAGGGTCCACAGGGACATTTTCTCCCGTCTCGCCGGAGCTGCCGCTGCCATCGGGATTGTTCTCCCCTTGGCCGGGTTGTTGGCCAGAGCTCTCTCCCGAACCGCTCCCCTCCGGTGTGGTAGGATCGCTGGGAATGACCGGCTCCTCTGTAGTCGTACCCTCGCCGGAAGTTCCGGACTGATCGGGATTTTCAGGCTCAACGGGCACCTCAGGCTCCTCAGGCTCTTCTGTTTCAGGCTTTGTGGACACCTGCGCCCGGCCCATGCTGGGATCGGCCAGAGTGCCATTGGTCACACCGAAGCTTCCGTCACTCTTTTTATACATCAGCTGCAGATCGCTGGACTGAATGTCATCCACATAGGGATTGATACCATCATTGAGGAGCTCGAGCAGTTCGTCCTCAATGGGAACCACCATAGACGCTCCGTTATACCACACACCTGTCCAGGGCATGGACACAATGGTCACATCATTCTCCGGGTCCATTCCAATGGCCAGCTCAGCAAATGCCAGGATATTGCCTACACTCAGGTCAGTATCCACATTCTCCAAAAAGATATTGGCCAAGGTGGGCAGCTTCAGCAGCACATCGGGCTGCAGGCACTCCTCCAGCACAGCAACCAGGAAGTCCCGCTGAATCTCCGTCCGGCCGCTGTCTCCCAACGAAATGGAGTAATCGTTATTCTTCCGGAAACGGATCACCTCCATGGCGTCCTCGCCGTTGAGCAAACGATAACCTGCCTTCTGGTGGATATGCAGATTCTGGGCAGGGTCATCATAGTCCATATCGAAGGGGACTTCAAAATATACCCCGCCGATAGCGTCTACCAGCTCTCCCACAGCTTCCCACTGAACCATGACATAGAAATCCGGGTAAATGCCCGTGAGTTTGCTGACCTCTTTCTTCAGGGCCGTCATGCCGTTTTCCACACGCTGGTCCTCCGGCAGGCTCTTATCCCCCCGGTTCCGGGTGTAGACGGAGTTGAGGCGCTTACTGCTTGCGCTGGTATTGATCATGGTATCCCGAAGCAGGCTGATGGCGTGGATTTCTTTATTCTTGGTGTCATAGCTCACAAGAATCATGGTATCGGTGGAGCCGCTGATCACATCCTGCCCGGTCACCAGGAAGGTATAGTACCCATCCTTTCGCCCGCTCTTGGCCACATTGGGCAGCTCCGCGCCGTCGTACTCCAGTTCCTCTCCGGTCCCAGTGCCGGTTCCTCCCCCAGTGGGCAGGTTGGGCACCTCAGGCAGTCTGATCCAGGCCCGGGCCGCCAGGAAAACGGCAATGACCAGAACGGCCAGCACTACCAGCACCTGAAACAGGCGGTATTTGATCTTTTGTCCTCTGTCCAGCCCCGCGACCCAAGCCTTGTACTGACGCCAGTAGCTGCCCAGAGAGGTCCGGCGTACCGAGGCCTCACGCTTCCCATGTTTATTTTTTTCTGTCATCTTGTTTCAGTCCTCTGTTGTTACACCGTGTTCTCTTAACCAGGCCTGGGCCTGGATGGTATTTTTGTGTACAGGGAGCTTCCGGTCCTTCATCTCCTGGATCGTGGTTTCCACGCCCAGAAGCAGCGCTTTGTCCAGGTCCCGGTAAGCCAGCTCTCGCAGCCGTTCCACTCCGTCAAAGTCTCGGTTTGGCTCCATATAGTCGGCCACATACAGGATTTTTTCCAGTGTGGTCATATCTGCCTTGGCTGTGGTATGCCAATATATCGCCCAAAAGACCTCATCAGGTTCTCCAAACACATCCCGTGCAATACAGGCACCGGTCTTGGCGTGCAGCAGCTTGACCGCTACCTGCTCCAACTCATCCAGTTCCACGCCATACTTCCGGCACAGCCCCAGCTGCTCGTCCAGTTCCAAATATTTGGTACAGTCGTGGAGGATGCCTGCCCGGCGGGCCATGGTCTCGTCCGCTCCCCAGCGCTTGGCTAGGCGAACGGCCTCCTCTTCCGTTCCCCGGATGTGCCTGACCCGCTTCTCCTTCACCATGGAATAGGAGCAGGCCCGCAATTCCGGAATATCCAGGTGCTTCAGGTCAGCATGGGTTCCATAGAGTCCGTTCATCAGAATATAGCCGTATATAGAAGGATGGAGATACTTTGCTCCCTCTCCCCGGGCCAGAAGGTCCCGCAGCTGGGTGGAGGAGATGTCCACCAGGTCAGGCAGCGTCATTGTCACCACGTTCGCCCCATACTGCTCCTCTAAAAAGGCCCGCTGGGGCGCAAAAATCACTTCTCCGTCCTGCTCTCTGCGGCCGAAGGCACAGATTCCAGCCAGTTTCAGGATCTCTTCCGGGTCGTGCCACTGATGGAGCGTCAAAAACATGTCCGTCCCCATAAGCAGCCA
>CALXEN010000071.1 GCA_944387325.1 uncultured Clostridia bacterium
GCACATACGCCTTGATTTCCTCATAGGTAGCCTTGCTTTCCGCGGCAGTCAAATCCAGCTCGTCCAGATTCAACTCCACCTCGATATGCTGCTTGGTATTGAGTTTGGACAAAAGTACTACCGTCTCTACATGATGGGTCCGGGGGAAGAGGTCAGCGGGCTGAAGATAGAGGGGACGGTAACCGCCCTGCTCGAAGAGATACTTCACATCCCGGGCAGCGGTGGCCGGGTTGCAGCTCACCATCACCACCCGGCGGGGCGCCATCCGGATCACCGCATCCAGGCAGGGCTGGTCGCAGCCTTTCCTGGGCGGGTCCAGCACGATGACATGGGGGGCCAGGCCCTCCTTTGCCAGCCGGGCGGCAGCCTGGCCTGCGTCTGCACAGAGGAACCGGGCGTTGGTCACCCCCATGGCGGCGGCGTTCCGCTTGGCGCTTTCCACAGCCTCCGGCACCACCTCCACCCCTATGAGCTGCCCGGCCTGGGCAGCCATGGAAAGGCCGATGGTCCCCATACCGCAGTAGAGGTCCAGCAGGGTCTGCCCCCGGTCCAGGTTGGCGGCCTGGGCGGCGGCCCGGTACAGGTTTTCGGCGCTGGGGGTATTCACCTGGTAAAAGCTCATGGGCCCCAGGGTCACCGGGACCCCGCACATCTCGTCCTGAATGGTGCCGGGCCCGTAATAGACCAGATTATTCTCCCCCAGGATCACATTGGTCCGCTCCCGGTTGATGTTGGCCAGGATGGTGGTGATCTGGGGATAAGCGGCAGTCATGGCCTGGCAGAATTCCCCGGCCCGGGGCAGCTCCTTCCCGTTGATGACCAGGCAGAGAAGGATCTGCCCTGTGCGGGTGGCGTGGCGGAGAAAGATATGCCGGACCAGCCCGGTGTGGTCTTCCTCCCGGTAGGCCGGGATTTCCAGCTTTTCCAGGGCGCGGCAGACAGCGGCGGCGATTTGATTCAAGAGAGCGGGTTGGAGCCTGCAATCCTCACAGGGAACGATCCGGTGGCTGTGCCGCCCGTAAAAGCCCCAGGTGATCCGGCCGTTCCGGTCCAGCCCCACCGGGTACTGGACCTTGTTCCGGTACCGTTCCTGCTGAGGGGAGGGAAGGATGGGGCGGACCGGCAGTTTCCGAAACCCTCCCAGCCGAGCGAAGCAGTCGGCGGCCAGCTGCTGTTTGGCTGCCAGCTCGGCCTCATAGGAGATATGCCGCAGGCAGCACCCGCCGCAGGGCTGGTAGGAGGGGCAGTCCACCGGGATCCGGCTGGGGGCTGGCTCCTCCAGGTTTTCCAGAATGCCGTAGGCATACCGCTTCAGGGCCTTTACCACCCGGATCTGGGCCTTGTCGCCCACGGCGGTGCCGGGAACAAAGACGGCCTGGCCCTGGTAGTGGCCCACCCCGGAGCCCTCGGCCGTGAGGCTCTCAATGGAGAGGGGAATGATCTGATTCTTTTTCAGGCTGGTCTGCATAGATTTCGGTTACTCCCGGGAGTCCTTTTCCGACCGGGCTGCATACCGGCTGGGAGGTACTCCCATCTGCTTTTTAAATACTCGGGAAAAATAGAACTGGTCAAAGAAGCCTACCGACACGGCCACTTCCGCCACCGACAGCTTGCCGGTCTTGAGGAGATGACAGGCCTCGGCGATCCGGTAGGAGGTCAGGTATTCAATGGGGCTCTGGCCCACATTGTTCATGAAGACCCGGTACAGGTGGCTCCGGCTCACTCCCACAGAGCTGGCGATATCGTCAATGCTGATGTCGTGGGAGTAGTAAAACTGGATGTACTTGATGGCGTTGAGGACATACTGGGAACTGGGATTCCCGCTCCGGGGCTCCAGGGCCTGGGCCTCCCGGATCATGTGGGCCATAAAAATGTAAAGGTGCCCTACCATCATGGCCTCGCTGTGGGGGTCCAGCCCCCGGGCCAGATAAATGTTGTAGAGGGACTGCTGGAGCAGGGGAACATCCTGCCCATGGTGGACCGGAGTGTCTGCCCGGAAAGGGGTCTGCTGGACCAGGCGGTTGGCACAGGCCCCATTGAAGCCCACCCAGTAATATTCCCAGGGATCCTCCTTGTCGGCAGAGTAGGTCACCAGCTGGTTGGGCTTTACCAGGAACAGATCTCCGGGCCCAAGCTGGTACTCTTTCCCTTCAATGAGAAACCGGCCCTGACCTGCCACCACCAGGTGGATCAGGTAGTGGTCCCGAATACCGGGTCCCCAAGTGTGGCCGGGACGGCAGTGCTCGTGACCGCAGTTGAAGATGGATAACTCCACATGGTCCGTGTATTCCTGCCGGAAGGACTGCTTGGCTTCCTCCAAAGGGTTCACATCCTCTCTTTGTGAATCAACAAAGACAGTATATCATTTGATTCGACACAAGTCTATATATATACAAAATATTCATTGAGTTTGTATAAACAAAAAATGCCCCGGAGAGGGGGCGCCGGAATTCAGCAGTTCTTTTCATAGAGAATGGCCAGACCCTTCAGCAGCAGATCCTGGTCATAGATAAACTGGTTGGTGCAGCAGGGAATGATGAACTTGGAAAGTCCGCCTGTCATGACGCAGACCGGGCGCCGGCCCAGTTCCCGGGCGATCCGGTCCACCAGACCGTCCAGCATGGCGGCGGTGCCGTTGACGATACCGGTGTTCATGCAGTCCACGGGGGTCTCCCCTAACAGCTGGCGGGGCCGGTCCAGGGGAATGGGGGGCAGCTGGGCGGCCCGGCTGGTGAGGGCGGTGAGGCTGGTTTGGACCCCGGGAATGATCAACCCGCCCCGGAACATCCGCTTTTCGTCCAGCACCGAGATGGTGGTGGCGGTGCCCAGATCAATGGTCATGACCGGGACCCCCGGCTGACCGTAGAGCGCCAGGGCGGCGGTCAGGTCCACCAGCCGGTCCCGGCCCACCAGCTCAGGCTGGGGGACGGCGTACCCGAAACCGGTGTCCATCTGGTGGGAGACCACCAGGGGAGCCTTGCCGCAAAGCTCCAGACAGGTGTCCTCCAGCAGGGGAGTAAGCTGGGGCACTACCGAGGTAAGGATGCACCCCGCAAACTCCTGCCCCCGGAGCCCGGCCTTGGCCAGGAGGCTCCGAAGCTGGAGGAGGTATTCGGTGGCGGTGGCCTGGCGGCGGGAGAGCATCCGGGCAAACTGCCGGATCTGAATCCCCTCCATCACCCCGATACAGATATTGGTGTTTCCCACGTCCACCGCTAAGATCATACCGATTCCCTCCACTGCCGTTCCCCCTCCCGGGGACGGGGATACAGCGTGATTATAATTACAGAAAACATTATAGCGGATTTGGTCTCATTTGCAAGTATCCTTTGCAAAGAGGGGAGTTTTCTGGTATACTGATACCGAATCAAAACAGGCAGGGAGGTCTTTTCTGTGCTGAAAGACAAAACCGTTGTTCTGGGCATTACCGGGGGGATCGCCGCATACAAGATGGCCAACGTGGCCAGTATGCTCCGGAAGCTCCACTGCAATGTCCATGTGATCATGACCAGGAACGCTACCCAGTTCATCACCCCGCTCACCTTTGAGACCCTCACCAACAACCGTTGTACGGTGGATACGTTTGAGCGGGATTTCCAATATGATGTCCACCATATCTCCCTGGCCAAACAGGCGGACCTGATCCTGGTCGCCCCGGCCACCGCCAACGTCATCGCCAAGATGGCCCACGGCATTGCGGACGATATGCTCACCACCGTGGTGCTGGCCGCCCCCTGCAAAAAGCTGGTGGCCCCCGCCATGAATACCCATATGCTGGAGAACCCAATCACCCAGGGCAACCTGAAAACCCTGGAGGGGTACGGCTTTGAGATCATCCCCTCCGATAAAGGGATGCTGGCCTGCAAGGATGTGGGAAGCGGCAAGCTGCCCAAGGAGGAGGTTCTGGTGGACTATATCCTCAAGCACCTGGCCCGGCCCAAGGATATGACGGGCAAGCGGGTGCTGGTCACCGCCGGGGCCACCCAGGAAGCCCTGGACCCGGGGCGGTATCTCACCAACCATTCCACCGGGAAGATGGGCTTTGCCATTGCCCGGGAGTGTATGCTCCGGGGGGCGCAGGTCACCCTGGTGGCAGGGGAGAACCATCTGCCTCCGGTCCCTTTTGTGGAGACGGTGAACATCCGTTCCGCCCAGGATATGTTCCAGGCGGTGAGCAGCCGCCTGGCGGAGACCGACCTCCTCATCAAGGCTGCCGCTGTGGCAGACTACCGTCCGGCGGTGGTGTCGGAGGAAAAGGTAAAGAAGAAGGACGGGGAGCTTTCCATCCCGCTGGAGCGGACCACCGATATCCTGGCTTGGGCCGGGGAGCACCGGCGGCCGGGGCAGTTCCTCTGCGGCTTCAGCATGGAGACCCAGAATATGCTGGAGAACAGCACCGCCAAGCTGGAGAAAAAGCACCTGGATATGATCGTGGCCAACAACCTGAAACAGGAGGGGGCCGGCTTTGGGGTGGATACCAACCGGGTCACCCTCATCACCAAAGACGGCGCCCAGGAGCTGGAGATCATGTCCAAGGCGGAGGTGGCCCACGCTTTGGTGGACGCCATCCTGGAACGGTGGCAGGGATGAAAGGATCCCCTGAAACCCCTTGACTTGCGGTATTTTTTCGGTATACTTATAGGTGCCCCTTCGGGGACACCCTCTGCTGGTATGGCTCAGTTGGTAGAGCAACGCACTCGTAATGCGTAGGTCGTCAGTTCGAATCTGATTACCAGCTCCAAAAATCGGCAGGCTCCCCTGGGAGTCTGCCGATTTTTACATATCCGGACCAAAGGAAGAAGGAAAAAATGATGCTTCACGAAATAGCACCCCATCAGTATCATCTGGACTATTCTGTCCGGGCCCCTGAACCCGGGGACCGGGTCCTGGTCTGCCAGAAAGGGATGATCCTCTGCCGGGAGGACCAGGAGGAACTGGAGTTTCCCACAGCGGAGGTGCTGGGGGTCACCCAGGGCCAGCACCTTTTTACCATAGACGACCAGTCCTTCTTCCTCCCCCATGGCCTGGGAAAACCGGTGCCCCAGGGCTGGGCCCTCCGGTCCATCCAGACCTTCCGGTATGCCAGCCCCAAGCACCTGGCCTTTGCAGGCTGGCTGGGCAGCCGGCTGTCCCAGTTCTACGCCGACCACCGGTACTGCGGCCGGTGCGGCGCTGCCATGGTGCCCAGCCGCACCGAGCGGGCCATGGTCTGCCCCGGCTGCAAGGCGGTGTTCTACCCCGCCATCAGCCCCAGCGTCATTGTGGCTTTGGTGGACGGGGACCGGATCCTTCTCACCAAATACCAGGCCAGCCACAGCGCCTACCGCCAGTATACCCTCATCGCCGGGTACAACGAGATAGGGGAGACTCTGGAGGATACTGTCCGCCGGGAGGTGGCGGAGGAGGTAGGCCTGGAGGTGGAAGATATCCGATATTATAAAAGCCAGCCCTGGCCCCTCAGCGGCGCCCTGCTGGCGGGATTCTTCTGCCGACTGAAGGGGGCGGACGCCATCACCCTGGAAGAAAACGAGCTCTCCGAGGCCCGATGGGTCTCCCGGCAGGAGCTGGATCCCCGACCTGATTCTCCCAGCCTTACGGGGGAGATGATCGAGCAGTTCCGGCTGGGCCTGGACCCATACACCCAAACCTAAAAAAAGTGCCGCCCGGCCGGGCGGCACTTCTGCATTGTATGCTTTAGCGATATAGCAACCCCCAGCTCTGCTGGGGAGAGCAAAAAAGCTTTAGCTTCAAGCTTCGAGCGAAGCGAGATGTAATTAAAAAATGAGAAGTTGGATGAAGCTAAAGGAGTGTTGCCCGTTCACGGGCGGTAGGGCGAGTGATGCAGGCGGCAGAATATTCAGCGCCTCTTGAGAGGTGTGCCGGTATAAAGCCCTTCTAGGGCTTCCTCAAGCCCCCGGCTCAGCCGGGGGTTATGACTTTAAAGGAGCGGGGATGGCATCCCGTCCCATCCTTACTGGTACTTTTTCAAAAGATAGCGGAAGATGACCAGGCCCGCCCCAAACTGAAATACCAGGAATCCAGACAGATACAAAACCAGCACCCTGCTGTCCAGCACCCCCAGGGTATCCAGAGCACTGAAGACCAATATGGAAATGCTCATGGTCACCAGGCCCAAAAGATAGGCGTACCGCCCGGATCTGTTCCGCAGGGAGGCCTTCAGCTCGTCCTCCATCTCGATCTTTTCCTGCTCCGCCATCCGGGCATATTCTTCCTTTTTGCCGGGCCGGGTCCAATAAAAATACTTGAAGATCATGACTGCGCCGGGACCAAGACAGGCTCCGGCCAGCCCAAAGACGATCCCGTCCAGGGCGGTCTCGGTGGCCAGACCCAGAATCAGAAAGAGAACCCCGGCCAGAAAATAGCCGATTCCAAAATACAATTCACTTCGCTTCATTTTGATTGCTCCTTTCCCGGATGAAAATTTCCTCAATGGACTGTTCAAAAAAGTCGGAGATGGTAAAAGCCAGCTCCAGGGAAGGATTGTACTTCCCGTTTTCAATGGCGCTGACGGTCTGCCTGGATACCCGGATGGCCCTGGCAAACTCCTCCTGATTCAAGCCACGGGCCTTTCGCAGTTCTTCCACTCTGTTCTTCAAAGGGCGGTCACCTCCCAAATTGTAAAGGATCCTTTACAATTTTAGAATACCACCAAGAAATCTGATTGTCAAGGTCCCTTTACATTTTACGTGGCTTTTTTCTGCCTGCCCCTGTCAGCATCCGCAGGGCCAGGCAGGAAAGGATAAAAAGGAGAACGGCCAGGTCGGGGGGATTCCGGCTGGTGAGGATCAACCGGGGAGCCAGGCTGCTGTAAACCTGGCTGGCCTGGGGAAAAAGGGCCAGACCGATTCGGAACGCCCCCAGGGAAAACATCAGATGGAGGGGCCTGGTGAGAAGAAGGAGACGGATGGAGCAGCTCCCTTCCAGCAGGGCGG
Source organism: uncultured Clostridia bacterium (assembly GCA_944387325.1). Taxonomy (GTDB): domain Bacteria; phylum Bacillota; class Clostridia; order Oscillospirales; family Ruminococcaceae; genus CALXEN01. Next base: position 6,954 of record CALXEN010000071.1, read on the forward strand.
CGATCTGGAGAAACACCGAACCGCTGAGGAAGCTGAGAGCCAGGCAGCAGCCTCCCGGCCAGGACAGTTCCCCCATAAGGGAGCAGCCGCTGGTCACCTCCAGGGCGGCCCCCAGCAGAGCCTGCCCGGTGGGGGAAAGGGGAAGCAGCCCCTGGGCCAGCTGCCAGAGGGTGCGGAAGAAGAGGACGCTGCCGCAGACGGAGAGGCAGCTGGTCACTCCGCCTCCAATGGCCTCGGTAAGGGAGAGGGAAGTGGATTGCCCTGCCTTTTCCGGGGAAGGGGCCCGGGGGGCTTTCCCCAGCAGAAGATTCAAAGCCAGGGCGGTGGCCAGATTTCCCGTAAGGCAGCTTCCCAGAAGGAGCCATCCCAAAATGGGGGAACCCAGCATAAGGCAGCCCACGCTCCCCAGGATGAAGCCGGGGCTGGCGGCAGAGCCCAGCACCAGGAGCCGTTCTCCCTCCCGGGGACTGATTTTCCCCCGGCGGATTCCTTCCCGCACCGACTGGGCACAGACCCCGTACCCTCCCACCCAGGAGAGGGCCAGGATGAGGGGGGCCTGGGAAGAGCGGACCCCGGCGGCCCGGGTCACGGGCCGGAGAAATCCTACCGCCTTTCCCCAGCCGGGCAGCCCTACCAGCAGACTGCTCACCACAAAGAAGGGAAAAAGGGCGGGGATCAGCTGCCCGGTACAGAGTTCCAGGGCCTGGGTCACCCCCTGGGCGGCCAGAGCCGGAAAGAGAAGAAGCTGGATCATCAGGCCCGCCAGGGCCAGGGTATAAAACAGCTCAATCATATTGGTTCCCTCCCTGTCCATATATATGGAGTGATCAGGGGGTTCCATGTATGGCCCCCACAGCGGAGGTGCGGGGTGGAAAAGTCAAGGAGAAAAAGGGGAGTGCTGCGGGGGCTGCTGTCCCAGCCGCCGGAGCATTTTTACAGCCAGGCCGCTGCCCACATCACCGGACGGCGGCTGGTGGAGATCCAGGGCTGCCGCCGGGTGCTGGAGATCGAGGAAGGGCACCTCTGCCTGGATATGGGCCGCTGGCAGATGGAACTGTATGGGGAACGGCTGGCCATCCGTGCCCTGGAAGGCCAGCAGCTGGTGGTGGAAGGAGCCCTGGGCCGGGCGGAATTTTCCCCCAGAAAGGAGGAACGGCCATGAGATGGGAGGAGGCGTTGGACAGGATCCAGGTGTCCGTCACCGGCAGCCAAAGCCGGAAGGTCCTGTGGGACTGGCAAAAAGGAACAGCCCGTCTCTCCCGGATCACTCCCGTACTGGGAGGATTCACGGCCTGGGTCGCAAGGCGGCAGTATTCCCGGCTGGAAGGTCTCTGTCAAAAGCACGACGCCCGGGTTCAGATTCTCCGTACCAAAGGCCCGGGCCGGTTTCTGGCCCCCCTCCATGCCCGGCTGGGGCTGGTGGCGGGGCCCCTCTGTTTTCTGGCTGTATTGCAGCTGTCCGGCAGTCTGATCTGGAGCGTAAAGTACATCGACTTCACACCGGAGCAGAGAGCCCTGGTGGAGGAAAAACTGCTGGAAACAGGGCTTCAGGTGGGGCAGGTGGCTACCCAGGAGAAGCTGCGACAGGCAGAGCAGGAACTTATGTCCCGGGAAAACGCCTTCGGGTGGGTCACCCTCAACTTTGTGGATGGCCGGCTGACGGCGGAGTGTACCTCTGCCATGGCAGAGGGAGGTTTCCCCCAGTCCAATTCCTGGGACCTGGTGGCGGCGGTGGACGGAGTCATCCTTTCCCAGGACGTGCCTATGGGCTTTACCCAGACCCGGGTGGGGGATACGGTGACCCGGGGGCAGGTACTGGTCTCCTGCTATAAGCTGGACCATGGTGGCCAGCCGGTGTGGCAGGAGACCAGGGGCCAGGTGGTGGCCCGGTTTACCTGGGAGTATACCTACCTCCAGCCCTTGGAGATGACGGCCCGGGTGGAGGAACCGGGCGGGGCCAGACAGGTGGAGATTTGGACGGGACCTTTCCGGAGGACCATCCTGGGGGAGGAGAAAACGGGAGAGGGACGCAGAGAGTACCAGCCCCTCACCATCCTGGGGCTGGCTCTCCCCGCCACCCTGGTCACCACCTACTACCCCCAATACAGCCGGGAGACCTTCTCCCTTTCTCAGGAAGGAGCGGCCCAGCTGGCCCGGTATAACTGCCTTTGCCAGCTGCTGGAGGAATTCCCCGGGGCCGAGATCCAGGAAGAAAACGCAGAACAGACTCTGGAGGATGGGATCCTCACCTATCGCTGGACGGTGACGGTGGCGGCTGACATTGCCCGTCCGTCGGATCAGCCCCCGGTAGTGGAGGCCCCCGTAGAGTGAGAGAAGAAAATTTTGTTGAAACTGTCCAGTGGCTATTTGAAAATTTTGTGCTATAATAACAGTATATTTCCACAATAGGGTATCAGGGCCATCTGGTATCCCTCAGGGGAGGAATGACATTCCATTGGCAGAAAAATTGATGGAGCTGGACAGCCTGGAGCTGGCGGCGGTGGTCTTTGGCAATCACGACGAGAACATCCGGCTGCTGGAAAAGGAATTCAATATCACGGCGGTCTGCCGGGGCACGGCGGTAAAGCTGTTCGGAGAGGACGACCAGGTGGAGCTGGCCTCCAAAGCCCTGGACGCTATGCTTTCCATGATGGAGAACCATATTCCCCTGGAGGAACAGACGGTGCGGTACTGCATCGGCCTGGCCCAGGCCGGGGAGGACAAGCGGGTCCAGGAGCTGAGCAGCGATTTCGTGGCGGTCACCGCCAAGGGAAGACCGGTCCGGCCTAAGACCCTGGGCCAGAAGGAGTATCTGGAGGCCATCCGAAAGAACTCCATCACCTTTGGGGTGGGGCCCGCCGGTACCGGCAAGACCTATTTGGCGGTGGCCATGGCGGTGAAGGCCTTCAAGGCCAAGGACGTGGACCGGATCATCCTTACCCGGCCCGCCGTGGAGGCGGGGGAGAAGCTGGGCTTCCTGCCCGGGGATCTCCAGACCAAGGTGGACCCCTACCTCCGGCCCCTCTATGACGGCCTTTATGATATGCTGGGGGCCGAGACTTTCCAGCGACTGCTGGAGAAGCAGACCATCGAGGTGGCCCCTCTGGCTTATATGCGGGGGCGTACCCTGGACAGCGCCTTCATCATCCTGGACGAGGCCCAGAACACCAGCCCGGAGCAGATGAAGATGTTCCTCACCCGGATGGGAAACGGCAGCAAGGTGGTGGTCACCGGGGATGTGACCCAGATCGACCTGCCGGACAAGAGCAAAAGCGGCCTCATTGACGCCCTGGCGGTCCTGAAAGGGATCGAGGGGATCGCCCAGATCTATTTTAACGAGAAAGATGTGGTGCGCCACCGGCTGGTGCAGCAGATCGTAAAAGCCTATGACCGAGCGGACGCCCGTCGCAGGGAGAAATATCAGGAAAAAAAGGAGCAAGACCATAAATAAAACAGAAGGGGTGAATTGGCAATGTCCAACAAAGTTTTGATTACCAACGCACAAAAGACGGTGAAGATCCCTTCAGGCCTGAGGATCCTCATCCGCCGCAGCTGCAATGCCGTGCTGGAGTTTGAACATTTTGAGGGCCCTGCTGAGATCAGTGTGACCTTTGTGGATAACGCCCGGATCGCCGAGCTGAACAACCAGTACCGAAATAAACCCATGCCCACCGATGTGCTCAGCTTTCCCCTGGGCCAGGACGGAAAGTATGACCTGGACGAGGATACTGGCTGCAAGCTGCTGGGGGACGTGGTCATCAGCATGGAGAAGGCCATGGAACAGGCCGAGCTCTACGGCCATTCCCTCCAGCGGGAGGTGGCCTTCCTGACAGTACATTCCATGCTCCATCTCCTGGGATACGACCATGAGAACGGAGGCCTGGAGGCCGTCCGGATGCGGGAGAAGGAGGAGGCCGTCCTCATCCAGCTGGGCCTGCCCCGCACTGTGTCCTACACCGTGGAAGACTGACAACGAGAAAAGGAATTTTGGATTTTGGAAACTTCAAGCGTATTTGTGGCCCTGGTGGGCCGGCCCAACGTGGGCAAATCCAGCCTGACCAACTGCCTGGTGGGGGAGAAGGTGGCCATCGTCACCTCCAAGCCCCAGACCACCCGCACCCGGATCACCGGGGTGGTCACCAAGGGGCCGGTCCAGTATGTGTTTCTGGACACTCCCGGCATCCACAAGCCCCGCACCAAGCTGGGCCAGCGGATGACCCAGGCATCCACCGGCAGCCTGGCGGATGTGGATGTCTGCCTCATGCTCTTTGAACCCTACGGGGAACTGAACGAGGCCGAGATGACCCTGATCAACCAGATCAAGGAATCCCGGCTCCCGGCCTACGGAGTCATCAACAAGACCGACACCCTCCGCCAGCCCCAGGATCTGGCCGTCCGCCGGGAGGAGCTGCGGGATCTGGGTGCATTCCTGGATGTGGTGGATATCTCGGTGCGGGAGAACCGGAAATGCCAGGAACTTTTCCCTTTGCTGGAGGAGTACGCCCAGCCGGGCCCACACTATTTCCCCGATGACGCCTACACCGATATGCCGGAGAAGGCTTTGGTGGCCGAGATCATCCGGGAGAAGGCCCTCCTCAACCTGCGGGACGAGATCCCCCACGGCATTGCGGTGACGGTGGAGCGGTTCAAGGAGCGCCCCGACGGAAACCTCATTGACATTGACGTGAACATCTATTGTGAGCGGAAGAGCCACAAGGGAATGATCATCGGCAAGGGCGGCCTTATGCTGAAAAAAATCGCCAGCCAGGCCCGGGTGGACTGTGAGGAATTTCTGGGGGCAAAGGTCAACCTGCAATGCTGGGTCAAGGTGAAGGAGGACTGGCGGGACAGCGAGTTCAACCTGAACAACTTCGGATTTAAAGTGTGACCGGCTTCCGGGATTGGACAACATTTCCGCTGATACCTTGCTAAAATAGGGGAACAGTAACCCTAAAGCGAGGTGTTTCAGATGGGAATGGCCGGATGCTGGCAGGCATTTGCCTCCACGGGAGGCGTACAGGAATATCTGGACTACAAACAGGCGCAGCGGAGCGCCGGCAGTGAGGAGCAGCAGGATGGAGCTGGTGACGGACGGACTGGTATTGAGGGAAGTGAAGGTGGGGGAGGCGGATAAGATCCTCACCATCCTTTCCCCCCAGCTGGGGATCATCTCCGCATCCGCCCGGGGCAGCAGAAGGCTGAAAAGCAAGCTGTTCAGCGGGTGCGGTTTGTTCTGTTATTCCGAGTTCACCCTCACCAGCGGCCGGAACAGCTGGTTCGTCCAGCAGGCCACCGTGAAAAAAGTGTTCCACGGCATCGGCGCTTCGGTGGGGGGAATGGCCCTGGCGGCCTATCTTGCGGAGCTGACCAGCTTCCTGCCCATCACCGACCAGGAAGGCCCCCGCCAGCTGCGGCTGCTGCTCAACTGCTTTTACCTGATCAGTGAACAAAAAAAGCCCTTGTGGCAGATAAAAGGCGTGTACGAGCTGCGGACCATGACCCTCAACGGGTATATGCCCCAGCTCCTTTGCTGCCGGGACTGCCACGCCTACGAGGGGGACGGCTTTCTCCTGGAATACCAGGGCGGGGCGCTCCTCTGCCGGGACTGCTGTGCCCGGGAAAACAAGACCCCCAACCTGGACGCCGGATCCCTGATGGCAGTGCGGTATGTCTGCCTGGTGGAGGATGAGAAGATCTTCTCCTTCGACCTGAACGAAAAAAGCATCCCCCTCTTCTCCCGGGTGGCGGAGGAATATACCCTCTACCAGATGGAGAGGCCCGTGAAAAGCCTGGGCTTCTACCATTCGGTGGTCCAGTAACATCAGATCGAGGATATTATGGAACAAGAATACTTAAAAGCACTGGAATTGGATAAGATCATCACCAGGGCGGCCGGGTACTGCGTCTGCGGGCAGGCCGCCCAGATTTTGGCCCAGCTCCAGCCCCAGACCCAGGTGGATGAGGTCCGGTATGAATTGAGCCGCACCGACGCCCTCAACAGCCTGCTTTTGAAAAATGGCAGCCCCCGGTATGGTTCCGTTATCGATGCGGACAAGGTGGTGACCCACGCCGTCAAAGGCGGGATCCTCTCCATGGGAGAATTGCTGGAGGTGGCCCGGGTCCTTCGGAACTTTGCCGGGCTGGTTCAGTGGTACGGATTGTCGGAGCACGGGCCCCTGCCCACCGACGACCTGTTTTTCTCCCTCTCTCCCCAGCCCCAGTTGGAAAAGCTCATTACCGACAGCATCCTCTCCCCGGAGGAGATGGCGGACCATGCCAGCGCCACCCTGGCCGACCTGCGCCGGAAGATCCGGCAGGTGGAGAATTCCATCCGGGACAAACTGGAAAACATCCTGAAAAACTCCACCACCAACAAGTTTTTGCAGGACGCCGTGGGCTCCCTCCGGAATGGCCGGTACGTGGTGCCGGTGCGGGCGGAATACCGGGGCGAGGTGGGGGGCATCATCCATGACGTCTCCTCCACCGGAGCCACCGTCTTTGTGGAGCCCACCGCCGTGGTGGAGGCCAACGCCAAGATCATGCAGCTGCGGGCCCAGGAACAGGAGGAAATTACCCGAATCCTCACCGCCCTCTCCGGGCAGGTAGCGGGGATGGAACCCCAGTTCACCTTCAGCTACAATGCCATGCTGGAGATCGACTGCCTTCTGGCCAAGGCCCGTCTGGCCCTGGATATGGGGGCCTTTATGCCCCAGGTCAACTATGACCACACCTTCAGCCTGAAAAAAGCCCGTCACCCCCTCATCCCCAAGGACCGGGTGGTGCCGGTGGACATTGCCCTTGGGGACAGCTACGATACTCTGGTCATCACCGGCCCCAACACCGGCGGCAAGACTGTAAGCCTGAAAACGGCGGGGCTCCTCTGCGCCATGGCCCAGTGCGGCTTCCTCATTCCCGCCCACGAGAGCAGCAGCGTGGCGGTGTTCAGCCAGTATCTGGTGGACATTGGGGACGAGCAGAGCATTGAGCAGAGCCTTTCCACCTTCTCGGGGCATATGCGGAAGATTACCGATATCCTCTCCCGGGCGGACGGGGAAAGCCTGGTGCTCCTGGACGAGCTGGGGGCAGGGACCGACCCGGCGGAGGGCGCCGCCCTGGCAGTGAGCATCATCGAGCAGCTCCGCCGCCAGAAAGCCCTCATTATGGCCACCACCCACTACGCCGAGATGAAGGTCTTTGCCCTGGAGACCCCCGGGGTCATCAATGCCAGCTGTGAGTTCGACCTGGAAAGCCTCCGGCCTACCTACAAGCTGAGCATCGGGGTGCCGGGAAAATCCAACGCCTTCCTTATCAGCGAAAAGCTGGGGATCCCCCTCAACGTCATTGACAGCGCCCGGGTCCACCTTTCCGCCGAGGACAAGCGGCTGGATGCGGTGCTGAGCCAGCTGGACGACCTGAAGCTGGAG